>JANPNA010000093.1:0-19213 GCA_031427235.1 Pirellula sp. | reverse complement strand
TGGAAATGGCAGTCGAAAAAAAGGCCAGTCTGGCAGCCGAAAAGTCGGCCAGTTGATCCGGGGGTGACTTGGGGCCGCCGAGGGGTTCGAGTATGTGGTTTTCCCACTTACAAGGACGTACTCGGAGAGCCGCATGGTACTCAAAATGGAAGACAAAGAACTAATTCGACGACTGGTTAACATCCAAGGATTGTCGCAACGCGAGGTGTTTCGGAGATTTGGATGGTCTCGGGATTCGATTGCCGATGCGATCAAGAATCCTGAACCCAACTCCTACACTCTTCAAGCTCCAAGACCTCGGCCAATCACCGATCCCGTCGTTCCACTGGTCAAGCAATGGCTTGAAGACGATAAGTCGAAACCCCGCAAGCAACGTCATACCAAGACCAAAATCTTCGAACGGCTTCGCGATGAATACGACTTCAAAGGATCGCGGCGAGCAATCTCGGATCTGATCAATTCTATGGAGCTGATATCTCCGGAGGTCTTCTGTCCCATCGATCATCCGCCAGGTGCAGAGTTCCAGATCGACTGGGGGCAAGCCATGGCAATCGTGGGTGGCATTGAAACGCACATTTACATCTTCTGCGCTAGATCCGCTTACAGTAAGGCGACCTTTGTCAAAGCCTACCTTCGAGATGACATGGTCAGTTTTCTTGATGCCCATGTTTGGCTTCTGGAGCAACTTGGTGGGGTGCCACATAAGCTCGCCTATGACAATCTTCGCACTGCTGTGACCTATGTCTACACCGGTCGCAAGCGTGAGCTGACCAAGCGGTTTGTTGCGTTGCGAAGTCACTATCTATTCGAGTCTCGTTTCTGCAACGTAGCCAGCGGGAACGAGAAAGGGCATGTCGAGAATTCTGTCAAACGTAGTGAACGCACCTATCTGACTCCTGTGCCACGAGTTGCTTCGCTCGAAGCACTTAATGAGCATCTCGCTTCATGGACCAAGAAGGACTTGCAACGTATCGATCAAGAGTCCAAGAAGACCTATGGCGAACTCTTCGAAAACGAGAAAAAGCAATTCCGTCCTCTCAATGAATCGCGATTCCATGCGTGTACCTATGACACCTTGCGAGTCGATAAACGAGCCACCGTTCCTCATAACCAAAGTCGATACAGCGTACCTGTTCAATATGCCACCAAGCATGTCGTCCTGCGAGCCTATATCGATCGCATTGAGATCCATTGCGAAGATCGGATTATCGCCACTCACGACCGAGTCAAGCCAGGCGATTGGTCGCTACAATTGGCCCATTACATTGCCCTTCTGGAGACCAAGCCAGGTCTACTCGACAGCGGAAAACCCTTTGTAAAACATGCTTGGACGCAATCTCAGCGTCTCTTTCGCACTGAACTAGAGTTCCGATATCAAGGCGACGGCACCCGCATGTTCATCGACATATTGCTACTGGCTAAACGCTACGACTGGAGCGATGTTTGCCGTGCAATTGATGCGTGCTGCAAGAGCCACGCATTCAATGAGAAAGCAGTCTTGCTGGAGCTCCAAGGAATATGCCCTTCGGCTCCATCGCCGACGTTAGACGTCTCCGGCAATCCACTGCTCCAGCAGAGTGCAACAGGCATGCGCTCGCTGAATTGTTACGACTCACTGATCGACTCTATGAGCAACGATTCTGTTGGCTCGGACCAAGTCGATCTTTCCGTAAGTGAACCCGTTTTTTCCACTATTGCAAGGAGTGCAATCGATGACCAGAACCAAAAAAACTACAAGCCAAACGCAGGAGTCATACCCAGTGTTGGAATCCCATCTTCGCTCGTTGAGGCTACCGTCCATGCTTGCGGAATATCAGGAGATAGCCAAGCAGTGCAGTTCGTCTAATGCGACCTACGAGCAGTACTTGCAAGAGATGGCTGCAGCAGAAATCCAGAAACGAGACAGCAATGCGACCTCGCGTCGGATCAATGCGGCCAAGATACCTACGATGAAGGAACTGTCCGATTTTGATTTCGCATCGATCCCTTCCATGAACAAGGCCAAAGTAGTTGAGCTGAGTCAATGTGGTTATATCGCCAGTCATACGAACGTGGTCATCATGGGGCCTCCCGGAGTAGGGAAAACTCATGTCGCAATCGCGTTGACTTTAGCTGCATGCCGACATGGCTGTGGCGCACGATTCTTTACAGCGGCAGACATTGTCAACACATATCGTGAGGCGAGGGAATCGAAAACGATCCTTCGATTGGAAGCATCATTGCGTCGGATGGATTTGATCGTGATAGATGAACTTGGCTATCTTCCGATCGATCGCGTTGGGGCGGAAAGTTTGTTTGGATTCTTCAGTCGATGCTATGAACAAACGAGCGTGATCGTGACGACAAATCTACCGTTCGGCCAATGGCCATCGACGTTCGCAGGTGAAGAGCGAATGACAGGAGCGTTGCTCGATCGGTTCACACATCGCTTGGAAGTGCTAACGATCAACGACACTGAAGAGAGTTACCGTGTCAAGCAAGCTCGCAAGAACAACAAAAAGAAAAGTTAATTCACAGTGAATTAGCTAGCATCCGAAACTTGGTCTCAAGTGGCCTTTTTTTCGACTGCCATTTCCAGGTACGGCAGGAGAAAACCGTCAGCGAAATCATCACGAATCGAGTGCCCGATCATACGTTCCCAAAGCAAGCTTCGAAGCTTGTCTCCAGGACTACCATCGTATTCGTACTCAGTCAGTTTCCCGATCGACTTAACTCGCCCTACGCCGACAATGACTCTTTTGCCCGTATCCTCGACCAGTGGCACTTGCTTGGCATAGAAGAAGACGAGGGATTCTTCGATGCGAACGTGGTTCCAAAAGCAATCTAATAACTCGCGGTGATTGAGATGGCTCTGAAACCAACTGGATTCAAACCCAAGTTCTTCTTTGGTAGGCTCTAACTCCTCGCTCACGTCCTGAAGCGGAAAGTGATCCACAAGACCGATTTCCTGTTTCTTTGGATCGCCAAAAACGAATTTCTTCATCATCCAACGAAAAGGTAAGGCTCCAGTGGAGAATGCAGGGTAGTGAAGGGACGTCGGCTTGAAATGTTCGTGCGTCGACTTCCCTTGTAGTTTATAGGGATGATTATGAAGTCGTGTGAACGAGAAATCGGCCATAAACGTTGCACGTTCGGTCACGCATGGCGGAAACTGAGACTGATCCAGGATTTGGAGAGACTTGCCCGCAATGGTTGCTTCAGATTTTTCATCCTTGCTTTCAAAGATGTTTTTGAGCTTTAGGCAGGAAGTATTTCTTGCGGGGTTCGTGCATACCGTCCCGTTCCATGCGTTGTCATGCCATGGAACACGGATCGAAATATGACGGGTTGGAAACTGCTTTGCGTCGTTTTTTATTTTCAATTGCAGAGTCCAATTGCGGCCTGAGGATTACCCACAATCGAAGTTATCATGTTGTTGAATTCGCTTTCGACCTTGGTTTCGAAATCCACCCCGATTGCATAGACATCTGTAAACTCGGCAAAGGCCCAACGTCCGAAGTTGCCGGAGTTATTAACGCCCGGGACCCAGTAGGTGTCCATCGTAGATTTTTTGTCCTTTGCGTCCTCTCGACGGTATCCTTTAATCTCGATGATCAAGTGCAGATAGTCCGGTGAACCATCGGCCTTGGGCGGACGTCCATCGTCGATGAGGACAATGAAGTCAGGACGATAACGCCGAGACTCAGATCCAAACCTGTAGGGAACCTCGAGTCCTAAATTGTGGTTCTTGACATAGGCAACGACCTTGGGATGTGCCTCAGCGACGCGACAGAATTCGCCTTCCCAATCGCTATCGAGAATGATCCAGTTGATTTGGCATTTGCGTGAGTCGGTTTCCCAACGATCGATTTTCGAAGTGTTGAAATTGACATACTTGGTCGAACCCGTCGGATTGAATGGATCGAGGACGGCTTTGATAGGACTCGTATCGATACTCCTGCGAGTAATACCGGCTGTGATTCGTTCGCAGGCCATATCTCCGAGCACCTGATACATGAGCTGGGCAGGATATGTACTTCCCTTGCAAACCAGACACGAGTCTAGCCATTGCTTGGTGACACGCTTCAATTGTCCGAACAAATGCAACTTGGGCTCATCGCCGGGGTCGCGGAATTTGGTGTAGAGCAGTCGTTTTGTCAAATGGAATAAAAGAGTCGATGGACGGACACCTTCTAAATGGGTGAGGGTCAGATCGACATCCGCACCGATGATGCCGGAGTTCTTGGTGATTGAGGGACCGACTAAATCAGGACTCAACTCCAGTATCGAATCGTCGTTGAATTCCGCCTCCAAGGCATCTTCTGGCAATTCGACGCGGTATCCTTCCACACGCGGAAAACGAATCTCCAATGCATCTCGATCAGGTCGGATTGCTTTGACTTGAATGGTCTCGCGAGGTGCTTGCGGAGGAGCGATCACTGGTTTCGCAGTGAAGTCGAATGGAATTCCGAGTACGTCGGCATACTCAACGTTGAATAGTCCCTCCTCGTTCAAGTCATACGATTGACGACGTAGCGCTCGCCCGATGACCTGTTCACAGAGCAGTTGAGTTCCAAAAGCTCGAACGCCGAGAACGTGTGTCACAGAGTTTGCATCCCAACCCTCGGTAAGCATGGAGACCGAAACGACGCAGCGAATCTGTTCACCGAGTCGTCCAGGTTTACCGACCGTGTTCATGACCTCGCGTAGCAGTTCATTGTCGGCAATAATTTCGCCAGCTCGCGCATCCCCTGATCGTTCAACCATTTCTCTGCGAAATCGGTCGATTTCGTCGGCAGCCATCGCTCGAAAATTATCATCGAGAGCTTCGCCTGATTCGAGTTGTTCACTATCGATCAAGAGTGTGTTGGGGCGCGGATACTGATTGCCATGTTCGTCGTAATTTTGGAACAGAGCGAGTCGCCCTTGGACTAGGTTCGAGGACCCATCTTCATTTTTGCGATGGAAGCCGGAAATGTAGTCATAGACGAGCTTCGATGTCGATGTGTTATTGCAAACGACAATGAAGCAAGGTGGAACTTTGATGCCGCCGTCTCGCCATAGATGGAATGTTCTTTCGTAATGACCGTAAAGAACTTCTAGTGCAGTGCTCAATTCGGTAGGGATGCTCAGTGGGTCGAGGGCATTGGACGTACCTCTGCCTTTTTTCGGCATTCGCTTGCCTATATGTTCCCAAAGGTTTCGGAACATAGGCATTTCGTTGCCTGGAATGTTGTCCGCAACGGGCACACGCGGCAATTTCACTATTCCGCATTCGATGGCATCCATGAGTGAAAAATCGCTCATGGTCCAAGGGAACAACGTGCCTTCGGCATAACCCGACCCACTTAGGAAGAACGGAGTCGCAGAGAGATCCATGACTCGACTTACTCCGAGTTTTCGGTTCACGATTTCCAAGCCGGAAATCCAGAGTCGGGCAGCTTCTCGATTCTTCTCCGCTTCTTTCTTTTCATCGCCGGTCAAATCTTCTTCGTCTTCTGCACGCGGCTTTTCGCGGTAGCAGTGGTGCGCTTCGTCATTGATGACCAGTATGTTCTTTAGCCCCATCAAGTCCGGCATTACCCGTTGAAGCATTTGGCCTTCGGTTTCGGATGTGTTTAGATCGTCACCACGCCCTTTCAAGAGGGAACGGCCTCCCTTGGAAAGATCAATGCGTTCACGCATCTTGAAGGCATGGTAGTTGGTGATTACTATCTTAGCGCGGTTCAAGTCCTCGAGCATGTCGCTCGGCACGAGTTCGCGATTTTTGTAATAACTGTCTGGGTCGTTGGGTTGGAGAACACGGAGACGATCGCGAATGGTTAGTCCTGGAGCAACGATTAGGAACCCTCGCGTAAACTTTTTACTACCTGGACGTCTGACGGAGTTGATGGTCTGCCAAGCGATGAGCATGGCCATTACGGTTGTCTTGCCTGCCCCTGTTGCGAGCTTTAGAGCCAACCGCATTAGCTCTGGGTTTGCTTCATGGTTTGACGCATCTAGATGATCGAGGAACTTTTTTCCAGACTTCCCTTCATTGGGCGCAACCTCCGAAAGCCAAATCGCGGTCTCAGCTGCTTCCACTTGGCAAAAGAATGGCCGGGTGCTACTGAATTTATGGTGCCGCCAGTGCTGCAGAAGCCTTGCAGTCTCTGGCGTGACTCCCCATTTCGAAGGCGACGGGATCGAACGCCACTTTTCGATTTCATGGCGCAGAGCGTTGATGATTGGAGTTGGGTCATATTGCTGAGAAGTAGTCGATAGACCGAGTCCCTCATCAAAAACGAATTCCGTTTGCGTTTTGCTTTGCTTCCGCTTCCTGGGTTTTGGAATCGGCGAAATGAATTCAGCACCGCGCCGCTGTTCGATGATTTGTTGTGTCGGCTGCCCCTGCTTGTCCAATTCCCAATGTCGCGGAGGACAAACGTAGGGAGAATTTAGAATCGGATGCTCGAAAAAGGGATTGGACATGAATGTTTGTTTGGGAATTCGAAATGGGTGTGACCATCAGCAGGAGTAAGCGCCACAATTCCGGAACTTCCAGCATTGCTCGGAAGAAATTCGGGGACTCATTTACCGAACACGAGCTGAATAATGGTTGAATCGGGGGGGTACTCTCGACGGAGCCCTCTGAGGGGGCGCGTATTCTACACGCTTTCGACCGCTGTGTTGAATTGTTCCGGGTCGAAATCTACCTGCAATGCTGGAATCTTAAATTCCGAAGCGATTTCGCGATCAATGAAGGGAAATCCAATGGGCATTATTCGACGACGACAGAGATCGGTGTCGTAGCCATCGCCTGGATTTGGCTACTCACGAGCGAGTAGAGTTTTATTGACTCATCTGCAGTGCTGATCGAAATCACAAGCGAATAACGAGCCTTCTTGTTTACGAAACCCAAGCGGCTGCGTTCCCGCCACCAACCGGTTACCGGATAAATCGCTAAACGGGAAGATTGGGCCAGCTCGGCGGCGGTCCCATTCCATGCGTCGGAGTGGATCGAACCACGAACTGCGGTCTTTTCGCCTAGCACCCAATTGCGGTCATCTTTGACTGTATTCTCGGGAGGTTTTCGATTTGATTGGTTCTCTTCGGGCCAAACGGAACTCGTCAGTCGCGTCAGAAAGCGATCGGTGTTTTCGCCGGGCCGGATCAATGAAAACCGAAGTCCATGGGATGGATATCGAAACTGTGCAACATATCCGCGACGTGGTGGATTCGGCTCAATGAAGTAGGAGAGAGTGACTCGCATTTGAATTGGAATGCTTCCCATGTCCTGAAGCACTCGCACGGGCAAAGGCAATTCATGAAGGTGCATCTCGTTGGTTTTTGCGTCTTTGCCGTCGAGATAGTAGGGCTGGATTTGATCTTGGATTACCATCGTGGCAAAATTCTCGACTGAGCGACGAGCTCGATCAAGGTTTGGCACCCCCATCCCGTACACCCTTAATCGTTCCTTTCGTCTGTTTTGAGGAAACTCACGAATCATTTGAGGGGTCCATTCTGCGGAATGAATCATCAATGCACGAATCGTTTCGGGCCAAAACCCTGGATACTCTGACTGAAGTATCGCCGCCATTCTTGCTGCTCCTGCGGTAGCAGCCGAAGTGTCTGACGTCGTTCCGAGCAACGCATCGCTGTCGTCGCTCAACTGCACGGTCAAGAGTTCGAGGTCATCAGATTTCATGACGAGTCCATTCGCTGATTTCAATCGATTGCCACCTTCAAATACGATATCCGGTTTGAATGGCCAGTGGCTGTCACTCCATGTAAGTGAAGTCCTACTTGCAGGTGAAAGGCCACCTCTCGGTGCAAGAGCAACGTATCCTTGTGTTCCCTCGGTTTCATCCCAAACAAGATCGGTGAATGCACCAACGGTGATTGCATTCCAAGATTGTGCAGGATCTTCGATGCTTGAAACATGATTCTCGTTGGGGTAAGTGAACTGGGTTCACGGAAGCGATCCCAATCGCAAGATTCTCGTTCATCGGCTTACCTTTTGCCGTGTCACGAGTCATGTATGCTTTTATCTTATCTGCGAATTTTGTTACCGAGGATTTTGGCATAGCGACGGTAAAGCGAGTACGGTCGCCGACAGTTCTTGCATTGACGATACGAACTCCAAGTCGTTGTCCATCAAGTTGCTCCAGCATCATGGGGAAATCCTGGTGCTTCTCGAATTCCATCGGTATGAACTGAAGTCCAGCGCCAATGGGCTGAGTTGCAAGGTCGCGTTCTGCTTGCTCCTGAGCTTTCGCTAAGCCGTTGAGAATCGATTCCCCATGCGGAATACGGGCTGGTCTGGGTGGGCTATCGAACTTGGTGCCACCGCCGCCACCTGCGGAAGTGTATTTGATCGATCGTCCGGTTTGGCTCAATACGATATGCGGGAAGTTTTCGGCCAATTATGCCTCGGGTTTCTTTAGGACGATCGCTTGCGTTCTTGCTTGCCCGCAATTGCAGCGAGCAGAACTTCCGACCTTATCTTATCAAGGTCGTTGAGCACGGTGTGCTTAGCTGCTTCATCACAAGCACGACAGACTTCGGCATGACTCAATCCAACTGCTGCTTGCGCTGCCTCAACTACGCTTTGCTTCGAGACTGAGAATGCTGCCAATCGATTTTCGATTAGACGCCCAACCTCCTCATGGGCCGGGAGTTGATATCGAAGAATATCGTCGAATCGACGAAAGAGCGCTTCGTCCAGTAGTTGCTCTAAATTCGTTGCTGCTACGATGATGCTCTCGCTGTCATCCTGTTCGAGAAATTGCAGGAATGAGTTGAGAACTCGACGGATTTCTCCAACATCATTGCGATCTGCACGCATTGAACCGATCGCGTCGAACTCATCAAAAAGGTAAACGCCGCGAGTGCTCCCGATTGCTTCGAAAATTGCATGGAGCTTTGCGGCAGTCTCACCCATGTATTTCGTAATCAGCGAATGGAGTTGCACGCTGAACAATGGCAGTTTCAATTCACCTGCGAGCGCCCAAGAGGTCATGGTCTTGCCGACTCCCGGTGGGCCAACCAAAAGCAGTTTTCGTCGAGCGGAAAGTCCGTGTTCTCGAAGTTTGGCTTGTTGTCTATATTCGAGAACGACTTGGTCAAGCGTTGATTTCTGGGAATCCGAGAGAACCATATCTCTTAAACGGGTCTTTGGATATGTTGCCGAGAGTAGGCTAGCAAGTTCACCGCTAGGACGGCTTATTGGAACAGCGCCGCCTATTTTCGCAGAGTGCTGTTTCGATCGAATATCGTCAACCAGTTTTTTTAGATCAGTGGCCAGCGTACCTTTCCCAGCTCGTGCCTCGTGGGCAGCGATTTGGAGTGCGACAGATAGGAACGTATCGCTATCTGCGTCACTATAGCTTCGAAGAAGCGATTTGATTTGCTCGGCAGTTGCCATCCTTAGCCTCCTTCGAATCAAATAAGTGCGGTAGGGGCGTATCGATCCGTCGAAATGCCCGTGGGAAGTATCTCTTTTAGTTTATCGACTTTCTCGCCGACCGACTGGAGATTACCTAGATTGTCAACGACCTGCCATAGCCATAAAGTCACACCAACCGGCAAATCTGGCTGGATTCGGCCCGTCGCATGCGTTTTCGGTCCAGACTTGACTACAAAAATCCATTAGCAGCCTAGCCACCGTAATCTCGCGAACCATGCAACTGCTAGGAGGCGTTGAATCGAAGAATTCACGCCACATTGGTCCGATGGGACTAACATCGATCTCATCCAAGGTGATCTCGTCGTTTTTCCGATCGTAAAGCTTTGTTGTCCTTGGTGATTCATGGGCTGCGATCGCCTGAGTGCTCTCGACGGTTCCACCGTTTTCGAGGTAAGCGGTGCGGTGATCCCATTTGCTCGAAACGTGTGGCAGCAGACTTTGATCGATAGGCCAGCGGCGATTGCCCGGCCCGGCCTTTGACCATCCGAAAAGCGTCGTGGCGAGTTTTGCTTCAATAGTTTGTCAATAAACTATGCGCAGTGGGACTTCACAACTTTCCAAAGCTCTTTTGCAGCAGGAATGCCATCTTGCGCCGAGTGCTGCTCAACCAATGTCGCAAGCGCTGCTTTATCCAATCGAAGTTTTCGCGTCGCTAACGCCATTAGGAATTCAACAGAAGCTTCACCAGTATCGGCATTTGCGCTGTCGAAAACTGAACCCAGGATCTGCAACATGTCTTGACTGAGCGAATGCGAAATGCTGAAGTCCAATTCGCTCGGTAGCGCCGCACGCAATATTGCGCTTTGGATGACACCATCGTTAAATCGTTCGAAATTTCTTGGAGACAGAACACGGCGAACGTGTTCATGTTGTTGAAGTGAACGGTCTGAGTCAGTCCGACCTCTAAGATAATGCAGTACACAGAGTACTGTAAAATAGACATCGGCTTGAGAAACCACTGCCGGTTGTGGAAACTCAAAAAAAGCGAAGTTAGGTCGGAGTGCGAGAGGTTTTCCAACCACAGATGTCCAGAAAAGTGATTCGCTCATACCGCGATGGCTCCTCGAACCCGCCAAACGAATTTCCTCAATTCGATTTTCGAAAACTTGCGTAGCAATCTTGTCTTCGCATTCGCGAACAATCTCTGTCAAAAGCTCCCTTTCTATTGCCCAGGAAGTCTTGTTTTTATGTCCATAAAGTGGGAGGGCGATTTGCATAACCGAGTGAAATCCGTATTTCCTGCCGTCATTTCCGTAAGTGACGTTAGTTCGAATTCGCTGGAGTTCGTCGGGCCTAGGAAGCCGGGAAAGTCCAATGATGTACGTTACGAGCTCATTGGGTTGAAGCTTTCGAAGTATTTGCGAAACTGAAAGTAAGTTTCGCCCACTAGCGATTGCAGATGCAACTACTACCGTTGCGCCATTGGTGAGTATGTTCTCATCGAGATTCTCCTTGACTTCAGAAATTGTGACAAGCGGAACAGTATCTGGCGAAAATTGCAACCTCCGGTGAATGTACCGTCCAAGCACTTGTGAAGAAGGATCATCCAGCGTCAATATGCGTCTTGTCGATGCCGGTACCGAGTGATCGACAATCCAATCCAGTTGATTTTGAAACAGTTCCATTCCGAGCATGTTTTCGGAGCCCAATAAGTGTTCTAAGTCAAAAAACACTTCACTCGTTGCTGGAGTACCTTCTTCACTGTAGTTGGCACGTACGAATTCCCGTCCAATAGACGACTTAAGGAAGTCTTGAGCATGTTTGGCGTCTTCTGCCTTCAAGAAGACTTCCTCAATAGTCGATTCGCCGGTAAGAAACTGGTCACCAGCGATGCGAATGAGAGTGGAATTTTCTCGGCACAATTCGCAATTCTTGGCGTCGAAACTCTGAAACGGAACAATCCCGGAAGGGTTTTCTCTTTTGTCTCTTGCTAAATTACAAACTACTTTGCCGGTCACTACCTCACTAGAAAGTTGAAAGATTGTGAGTATTCGACTAAGTGGCAAGCCATATTTTTCATCCAAATCTTTTGCCAAACCGCCACTGGTCGATGCGGATACCAAAATCATCGACTGTTCCATATTGCGAAACTCGAATTTTGCCGCGCCCTCGAACGATCCAAAACTATCAATGGTTGCATTGCCAATCGATGGGTCAAGCTGTCGTCTGAGTAGATTGAGCGAGAAGGCAATCGGCGCAATTGCCCCTGTATCGCAATAGTAATGTTTGATTTCACGATCAAGTTGTGACAAACAGCAGAACGCGACGAAATCGATTTCAACGCCGGAAATCATAGCGTTGCCTACCCGAAGAAACTGCGTGCTGTGCTTTCCCGATGGCTTCTCATAATGATGGCTCTTGGGGGTCTGTAACAATGCATTGCCATGAACAAAAATGCTTGTCATTCCAACACGTTGAACAAACGCAAGAGATGGAAGGTCTTCGACAAATCCGCTCCAATCGAAGAAATGGCAACTGACACTAGGTCCCGAGTGAAACCGCGTGACCGCGCGAACTCGATTGGCGAACTTACCTGTACCTGCCGCGTTGCGAATAGCGGCGTCCAAATACTTCGGAGCAACAATTCTTATTTGATCTGGTGGGGACTTGTCCTCACAGTGTGCCTCAATCGATTCGGCTAGCTCTTCAGAGTTGGGATCTGCGGCTGTAGTGAAAATGATAAGCTCGCGTCTCTGCGGAACCGATTGAACCGTAATCTCAAATGGATAGTAGCCGTGCATTGCATGTCAATCCTTGATAACGGGGATGAACATCGTGAATAACACACCAGCAACTTCAGCCATTTTTGTTGGCTGAATTGATTGAGAATTCCAGTCAAATAGCCGCACTGATTCGGCTTCATTCTGAGTGCAAGGATTTGCCCGATAATTTCGGTAAAGCGAAAGGCGACCGGTCCGAAGTCGCATAAACCCTCCCAATTGCGATAACACTTGAGCCACTTCAAAAAGTCCCTCTCCTTTGTGCGGCAAGTTTGTCGAAGTAGCCCATTGTTTCATGCAATCTTGGCATGCTTTCAACTCGGTGATGATTGTTGTTTCCTGATTCCACTTTCCCTTGAGCCAATGAGCGGCAAGTCCGATTCCACTGTCAAATACGGAGATCTCAAGCAGTTCAAGCGATTCATTTGCAGCGCTGTTTTTCAGTAAGTCATCGGTAAAGTCCTTCAGCGGCGGCGATTCATGGACGACCGCGTTCACACTTTCTTTTGACCACGACCGCCGATTTACAATCATCCCCCGTACCGATCTTCGCAAAAAAGCTCCATCAATATCTTTCCTGGCGTGCTGATGGGTGTTCTTGAAAAGCTCGTGAAAAATTGCGCCAAATGGAGCGAAGAGAGAGGGGGGAACCGGAATATGTTGAGCAGACTTAAATGCTCGTTGAAAACACAGCCTGGCAAGCGCGGTGAAATCATCTCGTTCACGTAGTTTTTCATTCGCGAAATAGCACTGAGGCAATAGCCAACGATCATGATCCACGCTGGCTAAAAAAACCTGTGCGCCGGAGCCAGTTACGCCTGGAATGACATACTCCTCAAGGTCATCATCTCCAAAGAGTGAGGGTTGATTTACTGCCTCACGGCGAACCGCTCCTCTCCACATTAAGTCAAATTGAGACTCCGTACATCGATTGGCAACGACCTTGAGATCTTTAATCAGAGCCCGGTCCTTGATTGAGTTGGCCATCCAAATTGCTGAAAACCCAAATGGACGCTTAGCGAGTTTGCTTAATTGAATCGTCGGTTCTTCGTCTGACTTTATGTGAGTAACTAGTGTGGCATCTGCGTTCATCTTACCCCAAGTTATGATGAGTTGAATTAGTGACGCCTGCCCTCCGATCCACGATTCCTTGAGATTTACTGGCAGTAATAACCCTTGCGGTCGCCTATCCTGAAGTTCGGAGAGTTGCTGTTCGATTCGAGGGATTGTTTGAGCACCATTAATTTCAAAGAGGTCAGCAGAAAGCATATTCTATTTCTTTGCAGTCCTAAATTTGGGCAAACGGCTTTCTCTACGACGGGAAAGACGGACTAGATTCTAGCGAAGAATGCAACTTTCAGCATGAGGGAACGACTGATTGTCGTCGCTAAAGCTGAGTTGAGGTCCTAATGGCGTACATCACGAAAACGAACCTCCATCAGCCGCATTGATGTTATCCCATGCAGCCGATTCAATCTCTACCACCCTCTGCTTTTTCGGCAGCAGGTGGTTGTCGTCGCGATGCAATTTGAGGCAACAAATTGCCACCCGTCGGTAGCGAAATTGTTGCTTCGCTACAGCGTAACGTGGGCTCCCGAGTTATGACGGCCCATACCGGGGAATTCGGTAGTCTACAAGTGGCCATTAGTGCTCTCGGATCGATCGCACCTCTCCCGTTCCATCTCCATGAATGATGTGATCGAGTACCGAGATGCCCATTATCTTCCCAGCCTCAGTGAGTCGATCGGTGACCTGGATGTCCTCTCGACTTGGCTCTGGGTTGCCAGATGGATGGTTGTGCGAGAGCAATACCGCAGCCGAACCCTCGATTATGGCGGGCTTGAAGACCTCTCGCGGATGAACAAGCGACGCATCAAGCGTTCCAATGGTGACCCTGACGATGCATTGCACCCGATGTTTTGTGTCTAGACATGCAACAACGAACTGCTCTTGATCGTTGGCAGGATGTTGCTTCCAATAACTCTTGAAAAGTCTCTTGGCTTCCTCAGTACCAGTGATGCAGGGACGATCTTGGAGCGAGCCTTCATAGACAAGCGACACTCGCTTCACAGAACCGTAGCTGTTATCCGGAATTGGAATAGGTAGCCTTGCTTCGGCAATCGAATGCTCTGGAGACTTCGTGCTGTCAAAATTGAATCGTAGTTGAGTTTTCCGGTCCATGGCGTATGAGTTGAGACGACGTAACATTCTGCTCTAGATAATGCCATATACACGATGCTACTCAACTGAGTCGAGCGTATTCCTGATTCGCCTTGACACTTTCCGACAAGATCGGTCAGTAACTGACTAAAACGACTAAGGTGATTGGTTGATCAGTGCCGACCACGGCACTCACTCTTGCAAATAGCGACGAACAGCTTTGGGGCCGCAGGCCGAGAGCACAGCCGGGGCAATGGCCGTGGCAACGGGTGACTGTCGCGTAGCAACGGCGGTCGAACTCTTCTGAACGTTACCCAAAAACACCTCATTGATTTTGGATCATAACGTCCTTTATGGTGCACAATACTACGACTGATTTCGGCCTGTCGGCAAGAAGGAAAAACCAGGCCAAGAAAGGACTGAAATGTCTAACTTGACATTAATGTCAAGCAAAGCTATCCTTGAAGTATGGCTGATGACAATCACATCCCAAGTTTCGATTCCGATGGCGTCCTCCCGCCCGGCGACTATGTGCTCACGCTCGAAGAGCTCTCGCAGTCAATTCTCGTTGCTGGTCCAAATGGGGCCGAGGGCTGGGATGCCCCGTGGCGAGCGAAGCTGGTTGCGAATCTTGGCACCATGGTGCGGCAGCTCTGGAAAGTTGGCATAACCGAGATATTCGTAAACGGCTCCTTTGTCGAAGACAAAGACCATCCGAACGATATCGATGGCTACTTTGAGTGCGACCTTAAGCAATTGGCGAGCGGTCAGCTTGAACGCGAGCTAAACCTACTCGATCCGTTTAAGGTATGGACTTGGGACCCATCTTCGCGCCGTCCCTACCGAGGCTACCCAAAACGACAATTACCGATGTGGCATGTCTATCGTGTCGAGCTCTATCCACACGTAGGCCAGCTTTCAGGCATCCGCGACCGATTTGGATATGAACTAGAATTCCCATCAGCATTCCGGCAATCCCGCCGAAATAGCCAGCCGAAGGGAATCGTTAAAATAGGAGCAACACCATGATTCGTAGTGAAACTGAATACCAAGAAGCGGTGGTGCGACTCAAAGACGAAGCAACCCGAATGAAGGAGCAGCAAAAGCAACTCAAGGAACTCGATCTTTCGAAGGAGGAAATTAAGCGAGTCATGGACCCTGTCCGTTCGTTTCACGAACAGCTTAAGGAAGAAGTCGAAAGCTACGAAAAGTTAAAGCGTGGCGAATTCGAGGAGGTACGAAATTTCGACGGAATCGGTCGCTTGCTGGTTGCACTTCGTATTTCGCAAGGCATCACTCAGCGCGAACTGGCCGATCGACTCGGTGTCCATGAATCGCAAGTCTCTCGCGATGAACGAAATGAATACCATGGCATCACCGTTGAGCGAGCGGGCCGCGTTCTCGAAGCGGTTGGGGCCGATACCCGCACAGCGGTTCTAAGCTTACTACCATCGACTTCCGTTGGTACTTCATCCCAATCGCCGGTCAGGTAAAATTGTCCGTTGTTCAAGAAGTTTTTGGATCGTCCAAGAGCCTCAATGTTAACTGAACCTTGCCAACAGTTAAGCGGCATTCAAGCTGCCTTGGGCTCGGTACCGATGGAGCCCGCTATTGGCAAAGCGAGTGATCCCCTCGATTATGGCCAACAACGATTATCTTCTCGGAGCGATGTAAATGCGAAGTCAGAAACGATCACGTGATCAAGCAATTGGATTCCTAGTAGCGTTCCTGCCTCTTTGAGGCGATTGGTTACGGCGATATCTTCTTGGCTAGGTACAAGGCTTCCCGACGGATGATTGTGAGCAACTACGACTGCCGTTGCTCCAATTAAGATTGCTCGTTGGAAAACCTCACGTGGATGCACGAGGGATTGATTGGCGATTCCAATCGTAATGATCGAGTACGATACTACGCAATGCGATCCGTCGAAGTACAGTGCTACGAATTGCTCGCGGCTGTTGTCAATCAATATAGAGCGAACAAAATCAGCGATATCAACTGGTCCGTTTACTTTCATTCTTGGCTTATCGCTTGCCACATAATTTACTCGAACCTCTCGTATGTAGATGTCTTTCCAATCGGTTTGACTGTCTTGTTCTGTCATAGGCCTCCAAAGTGTTATAGATGCCATGATTGGCACTTAGTGATAACGCTTCACGGCTAGTCAAGGTGGAGCCTTCGCGTACTCGCGAAGCAGCAGCCGCTCGGAGCGACAGCGAGAACGGCGGACCTTGACGCCGTGGTAAAATACGAAAATGCCAAGTATGCCTTTCCCCTTCACCAAACAATCGTCGCCGCAGATAAACGCCAACCGTTTGCGTAAACCCTGATCGGTTGGAATCCTGTGTGGACAGTTAAGCGGGTTCGTAGGGGCTTAGCTCAAAGGGACGTGGGCATACGTGTTTCCGCCCCCCGCGATGACGACAACAATGGCGGCACCAGGTTTTCTTGGCGCATCAAAGTTTTTTTCGGCAGAGTCGGAGGTTCGGGCCATTAGTCGTTTGGCATCTTCGAAATGGAAGACGCAAAGAAAGGTCGGAATCGCATCGCGAGAGAGTTTGGCGATAAGTTCAGGTATCTCATATTTTGGAATCCCTTCCGCTTCCATGGCCGCGTAGGCAAGGGATTTTCCAATGTCGTCAGTCATTTCGACAATGAGACCGACGGGGTTGTCGAATCCAGACTCGTTCATGCGTCGGACAATTTCGTCCCCATTGTGTTCGAGCATATGGCGGCGGAGAAGCATTGCTTGATTGGTTAAGCCAGCTTGCACGTTGGGCTCCTCATCTAAAAGATACGAGATTACAAACTCCGCTAGCGATTGTAGTCCAGTACATGCAGGAGACCTAGATCTGCAAGGGGGAGAACCACAGCACTTGATGGTACACGCAACATTCCTTCGAGCCAACACGTTGATGCACGCGGCAGAAGAGGTCCAGGTGGCGTGCATCGCTAAAAATTGGACCTCGTTCAACAGCATCAATTGAGTTGATACCGATTGAACCAATCTCTACCACCCTCTGCTTTTTCGGCAGCAGGTGGTTGAGCAAAACATACTCCCCACGTATTCGTACGCTTTATCACCAACATACAGTGGATATCCGCAGAAGCAGCAATCCCCTTCTTCTTGTCGGTTGTGAATGCGAACCTTCTCAGGGATCGGACCTGGATCTTGGCCCGTTATGGCTTGAATCCAATCCCGAACTGCGAGCGAATCATCAAGCCTCGTATTCCGAATCTTGCGGACTCGCTTCTGTGTGGTCCCGAGCCGAAATGCGAGGGCTTCAATCGTCACCTTGTGCTTTCGCATCAAACGGACAATTTCTGCTCCTGAAAGCGCACTAGGCAACTTGGAGAAATCCTCGCCTACAGTTTGAGTGAAGCCTGACATCACTTCGACATACTCCTTGAAGTTGCCTCGGTGATGCAGAACACACTGCTCAACAAGCTGGTCTCGATCAGTTTGTGGCATCGCCCGCAGTGTCTCGTAGCCCTTACGGAGCTTGGAAATCACATGCCGGACGACTTCCTTGGCTGGAGTCGCCACATGACAATCCCGATCAATAATTTGCTTAATGATGGGATGCACTGAATCCGCTTTAGGCGGTTCTGGAGTCGTTTCTTCCCAAGGTGGCGAACCATCCTGGGAATCGTGAAACCCATCGCAGTCGTGTCGTTGGCAATTAGGGAAAACGCCAAGATGCGTTTCCCAAATACCGAGTCCCTGTTGCTTAACCACTTGGATTTTCGTCCAATCGGTCGGAAACGACGCGACGCCGTCAAAGTCGTCGCGATCACAGTGACAACAGCCTAAACGAAGGAGGCCACCCAAGGTGGCCTCACTTCGTTTCGGATTTTCATCGTGAATTGGCTCACTCATTGGATCACCTCATCGCGATGTGTTGGACAACCATGGGCTTTCAAGTTCCGGTAATGATCATCAGGAAGGATCGGTAGTCGCCAAAGCGCCACGTTCACCATCTTGTCGATACCACCTCCGGCACGAGGTGTATCCTGCCAACACCAAAACTGATCGTCTTCTTGACCGATCAACTCCAGGCCTTCGAGTTCCTTAATTCGCACGGTCTTGAACGGACCGCCCGAGGTACTCATGAATCCTAGCCGTAGTTGATCTGGTGGACCGTCGTCCGGCCCCCAAAAAGTACTCACTTGATGCCTAGGAGCAACATGTAGTTCCTCCCCTGCTTCAATCCAATGACCGTTCTCGCAGACTCGCAATTTCTCGCTGTCTTTGAGAGCGTACCACTCACTGAATTCCACGATGATCAGATCACCGGGAACCGGAATAAATCGTTTCATTACAATCTCCCTTTTTGGTTAAGCACAATGACCACACGAAATATGCTCGGACATCGTTTGGAAACGATCCCGAGCGACGTTGCAGAACCCATCCCCATCGAAGTCACCAGCACAGACGGCCTTGATTAGCTCAAGCGCCCTCTCCTCGGTACACCACGAAAACGTGATGCTTTCGATTTGGATTAGTTCAGGACAATCCCGAGTTGCGCGAAGAATCGCGTACTCTTGAGCGCCATTCGCGGACATTGCGTCGTTAGCGAAGATGTAGCCCTTCAGTTCAAAAGCTTGGCAACAAGTCCACGTTACGTGAGACAACTTGTATGCCAACCGTTCAGCATCATCGATTGCCTGAAGACTCCAGGTGCGATTTCTATGCAACATGGGCCACCTCCTTGGATTCAGTCGTGACTGCTTCCAATTCGGTCAGAATCTTCGAAGCGATATTTCGAATGAGCTCAAGCGATTGCATGAGCACCTTCTCGTCACCGCTCCAGAGCTGGATGTAGTCGCTTGCTTTGGTCGAGCATTCAAGCCCAACAGCTCGGCAGACAACATACGCCACAGATTCCGCTTCTGTTTCGCGAAT
>JANPNA010000092.1:0-5120 GCA_031427235.1 Pirellula sp. | reverse complement strand
GCCTTAATCAAAAGAAATCGATTAGGAATCAACTCGACTATTCGTCAGAATTTGGACACTTCTCGCTGATCTCCATTACGGTTGGCCGGTATGTTCGCCGAGCAGAGGCCATCAAATTCGGGTTTTTGAAACTCCGGTTCGAAGTGTTGTGCATGTCATTCACCTGCTCCAGCATGCGTTTTAACTTTTTCATTCGTGAAGGATCTTTTTGTAAAAAATCCGGAATTCGTGAGCCGTCCGTTCACTGAATGTCGCATTGTTACCATTCGCAAATAAATTCACATCGCTCGGGAAACGCAGCATGTTTAATTTCAAAACCACAACCACAGGGGAAACTGACATGGGATTCTTAAAGCAACCAGTGAAAAAACTGCAACGCAGTACCTTCCGCACCCACCGAAGCCGGATTCGAAGCTTGCTGCGATTCGAATCACTGGAAGAACGAGACTTGATGGCTGTCGTAAGTCACTGGACAGCCGATAATAATACTGCAAATGATTCCTCTGGGACGAATCACGGTACGTTATTGAATGGCGCCGGCTACACAAGCGGACAAGTAGGTCAAGCGTTCAGTTTTGATGGCATCGACGATCGCATCGGCGTGTCGGATTCAACCACTTTGGCGCTGACAGGCTCGATCTCCATAGAGGCATGGGTAAAAGCCAACACCTATCCGACTCTAGGCAGTGGGCATGGATTGATACTGTTCCGCGGCGACGATCGCGGCGGGCTGGACCCGTATCAGTTAACACTCCAAGAGGGTGGCACCGTTGCTTTTTCGGTCAACAGTTTGACGGGTGGCGCAACCGTTAGTGCCCCGTTGCCGCTTGGTCAATTCGTACATGTGGTGGGAACGCTGGATGACTCAACCGGCGTAATGGGCTTGTATTTGAACGGAATGCTGGTTTCTCAGGGTGCGACGTCGGTTCGACCATTTGGTGCGCTCGACCCTGCTTCGAACCCAGGCGTGGGTATCGGCAGCCACGGTGGATATCCTACAACTCCGCACAAGTTTCTGTTCAATGGACTGATCGACGAACTCAAGTTATACAATCATGCATTGTCTCAGGCAGAAGTACTTTCGAACTTCAATGCAACGAAAGGGGATCTCTTGCCAGCGATTTCGATCAGCGATGGAGAGGTTATCGAGGGTGAATCTAGAGTCAAATACATAGGCAATTTCATTGAACCCATGCAGGGCGGAATGGATGACCCGTATCAGATGGTCTACGGTCCCGACGGTCATTTATACGTCAGCTCGCTGGTCGGTAGTAAGGTTTTGCGGTTCGACGGAGTCACTGGGGCCTCATTACCCGCAGTAGGCAAGATCGGGGCTGAGTTCGTCTCGCCAGGCGCGGGCGGACTCGATGCGGCCCGAAGCATCGCGTTCGGTCCCAATGGAAATCTGTACGTCGCCAATGCCAACGGCGATTCGGTCCTCCGATTCGACGGCACAACGGGACAACCGCTTGGGGCCTTGGTGTCCGCTGGTGCAGGTGGGCTGAATCAACCGCGAGGCCTACTGTTCCATGCAGGCCACCTTTACGTTACAAGTGTGCAGGAAGGTTCGCCTGCTTACGGATTGGATGCGATCCTACGGTACGACGCAGTAACCGGCGCCCCCGCCGGAAAATCAGGGGCGGCGGGAGACGCCGTTTTTATTCCGTCAGGAGATCATGGACTCGACAATCCGTCTCAGATCATTTTTCACAACGGTGATTTTTATGTGGCTAGCACTGCTGTTACAGCTCCGAGCACGTCAAATTCCGTATTGCGTTACGACGCAAGTGGAACGTTCCGTGACGTCTTTGTTCCAAATTCCAGCGGAGGACTTTCGGGCCCAGTGGATATCGACTTTTACGGAGGTTTGCTGTACGTAACGAGTTTCGCAAATAACAAGGTGTTACGATACAATGGGACTACCGGGGTGTTTGTGGATGAAGTAGCTTCAGGTAGCGGACTGCTGCGTCCATTGGGCTTGCTATTTGCCTCAAACGGAGATTTCCTCGTCACCAGCAGCAATAGCGACGAGATTCGACGTTACAGCGTCAACCAAGCCGACTTTTCTATCGCGTTTAGAGTTACCATCGCACCCTGGTCCTCGTCCGTCACCGTGGATTATTCCACCGCCAACGGCTCAGCCTTCGCGCTTTTCGATTACGTGACGACTTCAGGCAGCATCACGTTTGCTCCCGGAATAACTTCAAGAACAATTCACGTGCCAACTTTGAATGATACGATGGCAGAGTCAACCGAATCATTCTATGTCAATCTCTTCAATCTTTCCGGAGCTATAATAGCCGATGATCGGGGAACGGGAACGATTGTCGATGACGAAACACCACCTACCAAGTTCTTTGTTGTTGATGACGCAAGTACTAATAAAACATTTGAATATGCGGCGAAAGGCACGGCACTTGAGAATTATTCGCTCGTCAGTGGTAATTCCTTACCGCGCGGCGCGGCTAGTACAGCGGCGGGCAACAAGATCTGGGTGGTCGACGCGAATAAGAAAGTCTATGTCTACAACGATGCCGGTTTGTTGTTGGGTTCCTGGTCAGCAGGTTCGCTGGCTGGCAACGCGAGCATCGAAGGAATAGCGACCAACGGTATCGACGTTTGGCTGGTGGACGCTCGACAAGATCGGATCTTCTATTATCCCGACGCCGCCCGTCGACTCTCGGGCAGTCAGCCTGCCAGCAACAGCTATCCCCTGCGTAGCGCCAATGTCAACCCGAAAGACATTGTGACCGATGGAATCAACCTGTGGGTCGTCGACAGCGGATGGGGTACGATACTCCCGCAAGTGTTCAAATACTCAGTGAACGGATCCTGGATCGGTAGCTGGACGATTGATACTGCGAATTCTAAACCAACAGGATTAACGATCGATCCGACTGGTGCCAGCCAAAGCATCTGGATCGTCGATAGCGGCACGGATCGCGTTTATGAGTACGTTAATATCCGTGGAAAAGATTTCGGTACGTATTATTCGGCGAAATCATTCGCGCTTGCTCCCGGCAACACCAACCCGCAGGGCATCGCCGATCCGCCACCACTCAGTGCAAGCTTGAACACTACTCCGGGATCTGCTGTTAGCAACAGTTCGTCCTCAAGCAGTTTCATGCAAGCACCCATCGTGTTGCTCGGTGCGTCTTCCATAGAGCGTGCTTCATTGAGAAGCCTAATGGCGGTTACCGAGGGTGTGGATCAATTCATGAGCCGATTCAGTGCGTTGCCCGCTGAACCGACTCGGGTGAGCAATGCTCAGTCGATACCTGTTCTGTCGCGACCACGTTTTGCTGAGGAGCAAAGCATCGATCTCGCGTTGGCCGACGAAGAATTGAGTGAGTCGCTGGACTCCATTGCAAATGACCTGCTCGAATCGACGATCAGATAATGTCGCAAATGATAGATTGAGGTCGCAATAATAACACTGGTGAACTAGAGCTTTGTGCACGCAAGGCTTTGGTCGCCGGTGAAGATTCGGCTATGCCCACAAGTATGGACCTGCCAGCAAGCTTCCCACATTCGCTGTCAGGGAGATTCTCGAATTGGTTGGCTCGACGTATACGGTTGGAGCATTCATTTTGCAAGCATCCGATTCCCTCCAAGACGCTTCAGCAACTATGGAAGCGTAGTAGCAGCAACAGGCAACTGCCGCTTTCACAGATTGGAATGAGGCATGATTCGCGTCCAGCTCCTCAACTGTGGAAGCGTCGTACTCCTGCAGGATCGGCCTAGCCAGCAACCAGCGTTTGCAATGTCCACAGTTTGGACTAAGGCTGGATTCATGGCTAGGCGCATTTCCACAGGTTGGACTGAGGCTGGATTCCGGCTCGGGATTATGGGTTGAGGAGGAGGCTACTCGAATTGGCTGGCAGGATGCATATGGATTGGACCAAGCCTGTGGATATTTCGATTCGCTCCGACAACAGGTATAATCCTGTCGAGCCTAGGCTCTGCCTAGTGGGTCCCAATTTTAGCAACACACAGAACAATGTCATATGAGCGATCAATCCCACTTCAGTAGGAACCGTTGGATGATTGCACATTGGAGCTTATCCTACGTTCTTTTCATGATTGTGCTGGCAGCATGTACAAATCGGAATCTAAGGGCTGCCGATCCCATTCCCGAAAAACTAGTCGTGCTCACCTTTGACGACTCGGCCAAGTCGCACTTCACTGTAGTCCGACCCTTGCTATTGAACTACGGTTTCTCCGCAACCTTTTTTATCACCGAAGGCTTCGACTTTAAAGACAACAAACGCGATTACATGACCTGGGAGCAGATCGCTCAGTTGCACCAAGACGGGTTCGAAATCGGCAATCACACCCGCGATCATTTGGGCATCAATGACAAGAATCTGGACAAGTTGACCGAACAGCTCGAGGGTATCAATCAACGATGTGCCGAGTACAAAATTCCTAAACCGGTGAGCTTTGCCTGGCCGGGCAATGCTTTAGCACCAGCCGGACTGGAAGCATTGGCGGCAGCTGGCATTCGCTTCGCGCGGCGCGGTGGTGCACCAGAGTACGAATATGAAAAGGGGCAAGGGTTTGCTTACGAGCCGATGTTGGATCATCCTTTGCTAATTCCTTCGGCCGGCGATGCGAGACCGGACTGGGGGCTCGAAGATTTTACGCGAGCAGTCGAGCAAGCGAAGTATGGACGGATTGCAGTATTGCAGTTTCACGGAGTCCCCGATACAGCGCACAGTTGGGTAAACACGCCTAAAGCCAAGTTCGAGCAGTACATGCGATACTTGGCCGTTGAGGGTTATCAAGTGATCGCACTCCGCGATTTGGAAAAGTATGTCGACACTACAGTCAAACCCAAAGATCCATTGGGTATTATCGAAGACCGCAAGGCCACGATGGCTAATCACGGCGACTATCAGAACTTTCGTCAGCCCAAAGACGATGATGATTTAGAGTTCTGGCTGCGCAATATGTTAGTGGACCACCACTATACTTTAGCCTCGTCAGCAGAATCTGTGGGTAGTTTTGGGCTCAGGAAGATTCCCAAGCTGGTGATATAACGCTGTTTTAATGGTTTCGTACTCCTTGAAACCGTACGCTTTTCTCATGGTCAATTTCGCCTTGTTGTTGAAGCCCTC
>JANPNA010000091.1:0-18073 GCA_031427235.1 Pirellula sp. | reverse complement strand
TCTAGCTCGAATTGCAACGGTTTGGTACTTGGCAACCCACTTCGATCTACCGCCACCGTCGAACTCGTCGACGAAACGTAATTGCCATTCCCGTCAAAATAAATCAACCCAGTTCCAACGGCAATCTCCGTGCTTCCTCTTACCGCGTTGTCTGAACTGTCGGCATACCATCGATAGACCAGCTGCTGATCCGAACGTTCTTCTAGTGTTGCGGTTAACCTCATTCGAATCGGCAGCCCGAGAGAGTCGTATGCAATGAAGTCTGTCACGGCGCTTTGCCCCTTGGCTTCTTGAAGTGTACCAAAGCCAAGATTGGGAGTTGAAATCGTCCCGTTCGCCTCTCGAATTCGGAAGCTCGTGAGATCGATCCCAAGGGCATTGTCCGTTCCTGTATTCCCCACGAGTCTTATGGATCCAGCGGATAGATAACTGTTAGGTTGTAAAACACCGCTTTCACCAGGAATGACGTTTTTGGAAGCCACCACGGGGCGGGTAACGTCACCGCTGTCGGTCACGATTCCAACCGAGTCTTTCATGAAACCCATCAAGTCCTGGACCGTGGATGTGGCAGTGATAGTGAAGGATTTTTCGTCCAGCAATCTTCCACCTTTTCGCCCCTTGAAAGATAACTCTCCGACCACAAAGGGCTTGTCGTATTCAAAACCGTCGCGACGGGTGATGTTCACCAACAACGTATTGCTGTCGACAGTAGGTCCGTCGAGGTTGACCGCTTTGTTCCCCACGGTGCTTAGATTGCTAATCTCGGCATCGGTTTTGCCATCCGTGTACGTTGCCGTGGGTGCAACCGTGTCGACGAGATAATAGGAATTGGGATCGTTCGCCAGATTACGATAAATTCGAACTTGATCGTAGGCGGGAAAGCCTCCGGTGGGTGGCGGAACTGGAAGGGCTGGGAAATTACCCAATAAGACGCGTCCATCGACGACGTTTTGCGGCCCAAGCAAAGGGGAAGGACGAGATTCCGGTTCACCTGATTTGTAATAGGTAATCATGTAAGAGTAGTTGCCATTTAAGCCGGTGGCCTGCAATGGCGTCGTAAGTACCGCCGAGTTATTGTCCACAAAAGTCGATCCGCTTGCGCCGGTACCGACTTGAAAAAAATTGTTCCCGTTTGGCGCGGTTCTATAGACTCGAACCTGGGAATACTGAGAATTGGAAGCCGGAAGATTGATGGAAACAGTGTTGTCCGCATTTCCGTTGCCGGCCGGGACAGTCACGTTCAATGAGGCTGTTGGCAAGCTTTCTTTTCCGCTGCTGTCCAGGTAGGTGAATCGGTATTGAAACACCGAACCCTCGATATGGGTCCCCCCTGTTCCTTCGGTATGGCTCGCACCAACGCCCGTGAGGGTTGGTACCGTCGAGCTATCGACGCTAATTCCCACGCCGGTTGGACGAGGTACGATTCCATCTCCCAATATGGAACTTTGAATTACCCGCGACGTGTCAGCGATATCCCCCTTGGCCGAAAGGGTCCCTTCGAGAGAAACGTTGTTCGTTGCTTTCGCGACCGCTTCGGTCCCAAGCGGGATCGTCAGCGACGTGAGCTGAGTTGTCTGGATGTTGAATTGATCGTCGATTCCAAAACCGAGAAGCCGGTTTCCAGTGGAGGTCACCAATTCATTGGCGCTGTTGAGTTTGAAAATACCGTTTCGAGTAAACAGTTTTTCCCCTTGCCCGCCCGCCACTTGAAAGAACCCATCCCCCTGGATCGCCAAGTCCGATGGGGACGAACTGATTTCGATCGTGCCCTGAGTGAAGTTCGGATTGATGGCTGCAACTTGGACCCCAAGCCCGGTTTGACGCGGATTGGTTCCGCCATTTCCAGTGGTCGGGGAAGAACCTAGCGAAAGTGTTTGCAGAAACTGATTCGCGAACACAACTTCCGAAGATTTGAAGCCGACGGTCTGCGAATTGGCAAGGTTGTTTCCCAAAACGTCGATCTGCTTTTCAGCACCGCTCATTCCGGTTAACGCTGTACTGAGAGCTGATGCCAAGCCCATAAATCACCTGCCTTCGCGAACTCGTTGAACAAAGATGGAATCGAAGTTCGTTGAAGTCGAAAGGAGGTTTCCTTGAGTCATCTAATGCAAGCATTAGGATGCAGTGGGTGGCACCGCCTTGTCATCGATCTCACGAACATTTTTGATATCGACAATTTGATCCCCTACATGCACTTGGACCTGTCGCTTGTTGCGATCTTTTTCGTCAATCTTGACCGAAACACTCGTAACCTCGCCGCTTACCTCGTTTGCCGCAACGTCTATACCCTTCACAGTCTTCCCAATCAAACTGCTGGCAGTAGTCAGTTCTTGAGTATTCGAGAACCCTTTTAATGTGGTGACTAGTTGATCGTTGGAGCTAATGCCTCTCAATTCGCCGATTTGCTGGAGCAGAGCGGCATTGTCGGTTGGGTTCAAAGGATCCTGATTCTGAAGTTCGGTAATCATCAGGTTGAGGAATTCGCTCAGGTCGATGTCGTTGAGACCGTTTCCTTTTAAGGAGTTGGAAGCGGTACTTGCCGATGAAGTGGTGGGTGAAATGGCATTGGTAACTCGCGTCATTTGGGAAATTCCTGTTTGGATAATGAAACAAAAGAAATCATTGTCGCCTTTTGCTCCGCAAAAGTGCGTTAACGCGGCGCACTTTCGCAGAGCGAAAGGCGACAATAACGCACCTACGCTAGCTCGATGGTTACAATAGCCGCGTCGTGAAGCATCGTAGTGAGATAAGTCGAGTTAAGGAAATAGCAATCGTATGGCGGGTGTTCAAGAGGGTACGCGGTTCAATGCAACACAATGGATCGCTGTTGCGGCGTTGGTCGGTGTCAACGCACTTTGGGGACTCTCCTTTCCGATCATGAAATCGCTGAATTTGCAAATGGAGCAGTTCTTTGGCTTGGAAAACGACTCGGTCCCAAGCACGCTCAGCGTGGCGTTTTCGTCTGGAATGATCGGATTGCGATTTCTAATGTCGCTGGGTGTGCTTTATCTGTTCTGTCCCAATTTGGTTCGCGGGGCAAGCCGGTCGGAGTGGCATGCGGGCGTCATGGTAGGACTGTTGTTCTATGTAGGGCTTGTCTTGCAAGTCATGGGGTTGGCGACCATCCCTGCCTCGAGAAGCGGGTTTCTGACGAGCTTAACGGCGGTCTTTACACCGATCTTTTCGGCGGTCCTTTTTCGCAAATCCATCTCTTACAACGTCCTGTTTGGAGTCGCCATTGCATTGCTAGGAGTTTCCATCCTTACCGGCTTAATCGTTTTGGATGCGGGGGGAATCGGTGTCGCTCCCGACGCAATCAGCAAATGGACCATCGGAGATTCGTTAACCACGCTGGGTGCTGTCTTGTTCACTGGCCAGCTTTTGCTTGTCGATTATTACGGAAAAAAACTCAACCCGACGGCAATCACACCAGGCATGTTCTTGGCTGTTGCTTTGGCTGCTGTGTTGACTTTTGCAGCACTCCACTCGGTCGCCCTGACTTCGATGCCAGTTCACGCTGCTCACGCCTGGCAGTCGTGGTCAAAACTGTTCTTTTCTCCGGTCTTCCTCATCATCATTCTCTTTCTCGCCGTGATTTGCTCCGTTCTGGCCTTCCTTGGGATGAACACTTTCCAACCCCAGATCACTGCGGTTCAAGCCTCCATCATCTACAGCTGCGAGCCGGTCTTTGCATCGCTTTGGGCGCTTTTCTTGCCTGGACTTCTGGGTACCCTCGAAAATAGAATTGGATATACGAACGAAATTATTTCCGTCCCTCTGATCCTTGGTGGGGCTTTCGTATTGGTTGCAAACATCGTTTCCCTTTGGCCGACGAGGTAGTCCAGCCAAACAGCACATCGCCAACGCTCTGTATGGTCTGTATGGTGCCACACGAATCATTCCGCAGAGAGCCGATGACTATCCCATATGGGTGGGGTGGTCGTCCGTGTATACTTCGTCGAAACCCCCCGCCGCTCTCGCAATTTCCGACAGGATTGGGATGCTTACGCGATCGGCAAACAATTTTTGACCGACAGTCGTAGCTCAATGACAGGAGATGGTATGGGACATTGGGAAAGTGCAGGAATTCCAGATGACTTCGACGGAGTCGTGCGCCTTTTTCCGTTGCCAAACTTGGTTTTGTTCCCTCACGTGATTCAAGCCTTACACATCTTTGAACCACGTTACTGCGAGTTGCTTTCCGAAGCCTTGGAATCCGATCATTTGATCTCTATGGCACTTTTGGTTCCTGGTTGGGAGAAAAAATATCAAGGGAAACCAATACTCGGAAGCACCGTATGCATCGGAAGAATCATTTCGCATACACCGACAGACGACGGACGCCACAACATTCTGATGGCTGGCCTCCATCGGGCTAGGATTATCGAGGAGCTTGAGGTGACAACCAGTTTTCGCCAAGCCAGAGTCGAATTGATTCCAGACATCGTCCCAGATGATTTTCTGGATTCAGCCGATGAACATCGCAGGACGCTTTTGGGTGTCTTCCGATCGATGATTCCACACGACGCGGCCAATTCCAAGACTTTCACCGACTTGCTGACACAACAACTGCCACTCGGAATCTTGACCGACATTATCGCGTACGCCGTGAACCTGCCAATAGCGATCAAGCATTTGCTGCTCGGACAAGCGAACGTCAAAATTCGTTTCGAAACTCTAATGGAGCACTTAGAGCCGTTCCTAGAGAACAAGCCCAACAGCACTTTCGACCCCACGCATACGGCACCTTCGTCGGCACCGAACAAAAACTTCCCACCCCCATTCAGTGACAACTGAGTTCGATTTTTGGGTTTATAAAGTGGCGTAAGCTTCCAGCTTGCGGTTCCTTAACGTCGAGTGGCGTAAGCTTCCAGCTTGCGGTTCCTTTAAGGTCGATTCGATGGCAGGCAAGATGCCTACCCCACTTCTTTATCTGGACATAGCAGTAGCAAGGTCACAGCTCTGCCAGGGCCATGCAATTGGTAGTCCATTTCGGCTTTTCCAGTTTTGACGATTAAAGCGATGCTCCGATGAAATTGCAATGGTTTTCCGCAGAACCGTGTGTGGGGGCACCAATCTCGGACCTAAATATATCCACTTGGAAGTTTCGCCCGACCTTATTTGTGCCACCCATCCCATGTCTAGTCTTTCGTTCATTCCGATCAGTCCTCTAACTCTATCCAGCTTATTCCCGGTTGGAGTAGACGTCTATTCTTGGCAAACAGGTGCGAAAGATCAGATTCTCTTTTTGGCCTCGGATCAAATTGCGACCGACGATTCGTTGAAGCGAATTGCGTCTGCCCCCGAACTGAAACTCTTCATCTGCCAAAACGATGGTGCGAAGTTTCAAAAATACCTACGGAGCCATTTTGATGAATGGTTTCAGGACGATTCCATCCCGATCCGCAATAAAACGGCCATGCTGTCTGAGGTCGTACGCAACGTTTTGTCCGACGAATTTGGCCGCAACGACAGCAATAGCATCGTAGCGGCGGCAAAAACACTGGGCGCCCAAGTTGCCAATTTGGCCATCCACAAGTCGTTGACAGGTTCCGAACTTTGTCACATCCTGCACCATGACTATGGGACGTTTACACACTCTGCCAACGTTGGTTTTTATTGCTCTCTCCTTGCTGCTCAATTGGGTTACTCCGGTGATGAACTGGAAGACATCACAACCGGAGGGCTTTTGCACGATCTCGGGAAGCTCGAAATTGATGGGCGCATTCTCAACAAGCCAGGCAAGCTAGACGAATTCGAATTCAGAACAATCAAAGAGCACCCTCTAACCGGTTTCCGCCGACTGACCAAAGTCAAGGAAGCCACATCAAAACAAATGTTGATGACGTACCAGCATCATGAACGACTTGACGGAAAAGGTTATCCGGTTGGAATCGGCGGTGAAGAAATCGATATAGTGAGCCGCATCTGCACCGTGGCGGATGTTTTCGAAGCAATGACTAGCAATCGTCCCTATCGCCGGTCACTATCGCACAAACAGACTCTTGAAATCATGAACGAAGGTCTTAACGAATCTTTCGATAAGGAGGTATTCCAATGTTGGTCGAGCATCGTTTGTCGACGATTGAACAAGTGAGCGAATCGCTCAGCATGCTCATTCAACTCACAGATGGACTCCGCCTGACGCTTGACTCAGAGCGTGGTCCAACCAAAACCAACCTATTCGAGTTGAGAGGCTCTTCTCGATTCCGTTGCTGTGGAAAATGCGTTGCTACGCTTTCCCCCGATTCCTTCCAAATGCCTGGACAAGCCCCCAAGTCGTTAACCATAGTACGAGACATATCTCGAAAAGGAATCGGGCTCATCTCGCATCAACAATGGTACCCAGAACAAAGGCTGAATTTGTTACTCGAAAGCGCAACCGTGGAGGCTCGTGTGGCTCGCGTTCGACGAGCTGGTCCATTTTGCTTTGAAGTCGGACTGATTATCGCGAAACACGAATTGAACGGGTAGCCAATTATAGGTCCGTCGCCCCGCCGACGGACGTTCAGCGATCATGACCGGCTCGCGATATCTCCTCCCAAAAGCACAAATGAACTGGGCTCTAAAAATGGGATTCCAACCGACGCATTTCTTTTTCCGGTCGAACCAACCCACCAACGGCCACCCTACCCGTAAAACACGCTGCCGACTTACGATATACTCTGTGTTTCCGCGATGTCCCATGGCGAGCGGCGATTTGAAAACTACCGATCCTAACCCGATACGATAGTGAGGGACCTGTGAAATTGTCCCTCGCTTACACTTCGGGTTGAGAGACTCCAGTCGGCCAACTCGCCTAAGAGCCTAAGTCTCCAACTACCAAAGAGTATTCGTACATGACTCGTACTTCTCCTACTCAAACAAAGCTGAGTATTCGCCTTTTCCTCCTGTTCGCCATCGTTGCTTTAGGAGGCTTAGCCTGGTTTCTTCGCGAACGTATTGGTGTTCGCGGTCAAGCTTGCTTCGGAGTTGTGTTTTTCCTGGGGCTGGCTGCCGCTTGCTCGGATAACTTGAGCCAAGTGAATTGGCGGACGATCGCTACTGGGCTCGGATTGCAGTTCTTGCTCGGTGTTTTGATCCTTAAGGTGGACTTTGTGTACTCTGGATTCGAGGTCATGGGGGCCATGGTTGCCAAGTTCCTCGACTTTGCCAACATGGGCTCAGAGTTTGTATTTGGACCGCTCGCAAAACATGTGCCCTCCGAGAACGCGTTCGGGGCAGGAAATGGTTTCATCTTTGCTGTTCGCGCACTGCCGACCGTCATTTTTGTGTCGGCTGTCTTTACCGTGATGTACCACCTGCGAATTCTTCAAGCGATTGTTTGGTTCTTTGCCAAGGCTATGCTGTTGGTGTTTGGTAGCAAAGGGGTAAGCGGTGCCGAAACGCTGGCTGCCACCGCCAACGTGTTTATGGGACAAACGGAAGCTCCCTTGATCATCAAACCTTATGTCGCCACCATGACTCGGTCCGAATTGTTGGCGCTCATGATTGGCGGCATGGCAACCGTTTCCGGCGGCATCATGGCGGTCTATATCGCAATGGGGGCTGATCCGGTCGCCATCTTGGCGACCAGTGTCATGGCTGCCCCTTGCGGCTTGTACCTATCAAAGTTATTGATCCCCGAGACCATGGATCCCGTCACGCGTGGTGAAATCAAAATTGCGGACGAGCGGACACACACCAACGTGGTCGATGCTGCCGCCGGAGGCGCTTCCGACGGCATGATGCTCGTCATCAACATCATCGCCATGCTCATTGCCTTTATCGCTGGCATCGCGTTGATCAATCACCTGCTCATGCTCAGCGGACAGGGAATCAACTACCTGATCGCAAGAGTGGGTTTTGCTTCTCAAATGCCAACGCTCTCAATGGAGTTGATCTTCTCGAAGCTCTTTTCTCCAATCGCGTTCCTAACCGGAGTGGTACCTGAAGATGCGCCCCGCATTGGTGAGTTGCTGGGCAAGAAACTTGTCCTGAATGAGTTTGTGGCTTTCACCGACTTGACCGATCTCAACACAATCAAAGAGAACGACAAGTTTGTCGGGGTGAAAGGAATCCAAGAACGCTCGTATCGACTGGCTGTTTATGCACTAACAGGCTTCGCTAATATTTCGTCGATCGGGATCCAACTGGGTGGCATCGGTGCCATGGCCCCGAATCGCAGATCGGATCTCGCCAGCTTAGGCATGCGAGCGCTGTTGGGCGGGTTCCTTGCGACCTTGATCAATGCGTCGATCGCAGGGATTCTGATGGAGTAATTGAGGCCATGCCCGTGTACCGTGGCCGACGCCGTGGCCGACGCTGCTAGCGTCGGTTCGAATGCTGGCAGCATCGGTTCGAATGCTGCTAGCATCCGCCACTACTTGCTCTTAAATCGATCCGGCTTGATCAGAAGATTGCCAAGATCGTTGGCACCTTCTTTGAGTGTCAACTTGACGGAACCTTTGGTCCATTTGTCCTTCTTGCCACCGAGCGAGACTTCTTCGATCGACTTGTCTTGCGACTCGTGCCAAATCTTGAAGTCGAGTTCAACTCCAGCAGGTAGTTTTTCGATTTTGATCTTGCCAGCCGCATCGCTGATTCCAACGTACGGGTGACCTGCGACAATGACATAGCCGCTCATCCAAGGGTGGATGCTGCACTCGACTTTGGTCGCCGTTGGTTCCTCGACAGTGGTAACAATCTCTTTGCTGCCACCAACAGGAATCATCGGATTGACTTCTTCGTTCTTGAAAAAATTAAACTTGGAGTTGTGTCCCGTTTCATCGGAATTTTTCATCAGTAGAGTCTGTCCAGCCCGAATCGCCATGACGTGCGGCACGAATGCGCACTTCACATTGTCCATGACCGGCATGCCGGAGGGTAACTTTTGCAAGTCGGGATGCAACTGTTTGGTTTCCAGCTTTGTCTTTTTCGAATCAATCATGAAGACGATGTTGGCAATCGCTTTGGTGGCTGGGTCGACCACCAGATCCTCGGACCAAATTTTTTGTTGCATGCAAAAGGGATCCGCTTTGACGTCGACCTGCTTGGGTTTCGGAACCTCTCCGTCCAAGAGCACGGTCATGGTCAAATCTGCCCATTTTTGAGCTTGTGCCGTGTCGGCGATTCCAAAACCAAGCGAAGCAAAGGACGCAGCGGCTACCAATACAGATTTTTTCATTAAAGACAAACTCCAGGGAATTTGAGATGGGTGGGGAGTCGGATGCCGAGCCAGCTCAGCCAAATCAAACCCCGACCGGCTCAATCCTATACTTGATCCCCAAATTTTCAATCGCAACCGCGTTGGTTTTGGATATCATCAAGGCTTTTCTGACGGATTCCTGAGACTTTGTGAATCCCATCGATATTGTGGCGACTGACAATTTGTTTTGCGAGCCCAATCTTTTCGAACTGGCGATGACCAACAGCAGGTACCTCGGTGTTGCTATCATCTGCTCGGCGATGGGGATGGTGACAGTCTCATTCTGGCCTTTGCTTGTTTGTTATTCATTCTTGTTTATCAGTCAAAGTACGCGTTCCTTCCAAATCGTTTCGACCACGGTTGCCGTATTGAGTCTCGGGCCTGCAATGACGGTCGATGTCCTGGCTGGAATGCCCCCGAGTTTACTCGGGGGATCGTTACCTTCACTCTAGGTCGACTAGATAGATGGTCAAAACCCGTGGCGTGAAGCCAGGGGCATGAAGAAAAGCACTCTAGGAACAGAATTGGTCGTCCCAGCTATTTCGAGGACAAATCGAGCAGTTCCACCTTCCGAAATTCAATGGGATGACTCTCCGATTGCAGTGAAATGGACCCTGACGAGAGCATCTTGTCTCCGGCTTTCTGAATCAATTCCTTGGCGTGGGCGTCTCGGTCGTCCAGTTGCGGTTTGTTGTATTCGAGAACCAATTCACCATTGACCAAGTGTCGAATCACCTCGTTCCCTTTCACCTCGACGTCCGCCGTTACCCACTGATCGCCATGAAACGTTTTTGAGTTGGAGTTGGTGCAGTGCGCTAAGATCAACTTGTCGCCTATAACGACATTCGTACCTGGCGTACAAAGATTGGACGTGGTGCGCGGAGTCTTGCCATCCCCCCCAAGCAATTGCACCTCAATGGATGCGGGGAAGTCTTGGTCCTTGGTCATGGTTTCTGGCCGCTCACCGTGGATCATGATTCCGCTGTTTCGGAGCGCCCAACCCGGCCCCCCTTTGACTTGTTCTCCGACGAAGCGATATTCAACACGAATGCGATAATTCGAAAAGGAGTCCTTGTAAAACAGATGTCCGAAGGTTTCTTTGAATTCGGAATAGCCTTCGTACCCAACCTTCAGGACACCATTTTCGACGCGAAAGGTATTGGCAAAATTATCGCCTAGATCGTGGTACCGGATTTTGGGCGTCCAGCCTGTCAAATCTGTGCCGTTGAAAATCTGGACCCACTTTTCTGCGCTCGTTTTGCTCGCGTCCTGCGCGATCAAGAAACTCGACGAAACCAATGCCACGAACAAAATGGCAATCAAGCGGAATGATAGGGGTGAAAGTTGAGTTAGTCGCATCGCGATTCGCCTTCTGGGAAGTTGGGAAACAAAGGACAGAGATTTTGTTTTGAATTGCCATCTTACCTTGTCAGGATTGCCATGGAATTCGAACGCGGGAAATTTCGAGAATTGTGTCAAGTCGCACAACGACTGCAAGATTCAGGGAGCCATCGTTATGAAACGGTGTATGGGTTGCGGCGATTAAGCCCTTGAGAGAGGCGTGTTGCACGTCCTTCAGTTCCTTTGGCAGATGGTTGGCAGATAGATTGTATAGCGATGCTCAAGCATCGTTCGTAAAATAGGTGGCGTAGGCTTCCAGCCTGCGGTTTTCCGTCCACTGGCTGGAAGCCAATGCCACAATCGAAAACCGACAGTAATTTCCTGCACCATGCTAAGCCGGTTTTTCGTTTGGTTTGATGAGCAAGACAATGATGATGGATAGCAGGGCGGTACCCGCAAAGACACCGAAAATTATATTCAACGGGACACTTCGATCGCGTAGTTCGCCAAATCCCCAATCCGCAAATCCTCCGCATCCGATACTGACAAAGTTCATGATTCCGTAGCCCGTGGCTCGCAGCTCAGGACGCACGATCTGGCATAGAATCGGCATGTTGTTGCAATCAAAGAAACCCCAGCCAAGTCCGAACAGGATCAAGAATCCAACGGCAACGCTAAGCGTGCCCGCGTTCCCAATCCCGAAAAGCGAAGGCAAGAAGAAACTCATGCCGATCGCACTGACGAAGATACGGCCGCGCGAGGTATTTCGCATCCAGCGGTCCGCTAACCAGCCTCCGATACCCACACCGATCAACGACGCCACTTGCACGTACAATACCGCTGACATGCCGGCTTTCCCTTGCCCCAGTCCGAATTGCTCCTTCAAGATATCAGGCATCCAATCTTTCACGACCCAGCCAGCCATGGCCGGCAACGTAAAATACAGCACCAAGAGTAGGAAGTTTCTGTTGGCAAGCAATTCCATTGCTGAGTCTAACGGTGAAAGGTGTTCCGAGTTTTGTAGTGGACGCTGCGGATTGCTAAGAAGTGCAAACAATGGAATTGCATAAACGACTCCTACAAGGCCACAAACACCGAATGCCCAGCGCCAACCTAACGAAGGCTCGTCGGCGACGTAGCCAGAGAAGCCACCCAGGATGATTCCCAAGTAGATTCCCATTTGATGGAAACCCACCGCCTTCGATCGAGTCCGGGTCGAATGGAATTCAGAGATCATGGACAGGGCTGCTGGAATATAAAAGGCTTCGCTGACCCCCATAACAGCCCTTGCGACGACCAATTGCGGAAACGTCGTAACGTAGGCTGTTGCAAGGGTAACGGCGGACCAAACGAACAGACTGGCCGCGATCACATGACGTCGACTCGTTCGATCTGCCACAAAACCTCCAACGGGGCTTAAACCAGCGTACACCCATTTGAAACAGCCGAGCACGATTCCCCAATTCGCTTTGGTCGCGATGTCTGGTATGTCCCCCATCATCGAACTCTTCATCGCGGCTAACATCTGCCGATCCAGATAGTTGAGTAGCGCAACCGGCACAAGCAGTGCAACGACCAACCAAGCGATCTGAGCATTTATGAGCGAGGAATCGTCTTTTGAATCATTCATCGAGAATTCGTTCCACTAATGCTTATCAATGAGTTGCTCGTCAATGAGTCGGGGTGTGAACGGACCACACTTCGGGAGAACGCACACCCGGGCGCATTTTACCGCTGAGGATTAGCCAGTTTTTCCCCCATTGAACAACCGGTGACATCACTCGCGGGGCTGGAGTATAACCGACTGTTCTCCCGGCAACCACATGTCGTGCTTTTCGCTAGGGTGACGTCGCAAGCGTACATACACTATAGGTTAGTGCCTCTTTACTATTCCCTACGCTCTCCGATGTCCTTAGCGAGACCACCCAGCAGTCGTCCGAAAATACTGCATCTATAACGTGTGACCGTTGTGGTAGCATGAGAAATCCGTCAGAACGACGGTATAGGATGGGACGCCATAGGAAAGGTAAAAATCCATCCATGCTGCTGCGAGGTTCCACGCCTTTGGGCAAGATCTCATATTCCGTTGGCGACTCTGCAAAGGAGAGTTTTCCCATTGTTATGTAGCCCGTAAACGCGTGCCTTAGTGATTCAAGATGAGCGGGTTCCAGCTTTAAATTATCCAGATCGTGGCGTTGCCAATAGGCTGGTTGGCTCGTCAATTCTATAAATTTTCGAACATCACCAGGCTTTAATCCTCGCATACGAATTTCTCGCGTCCCAATAGGATTAAGTCGCATACGGGAGCCAACTGCAGATAGTCTTTCAACCCTCTTGAGTTTTTCGTACTTAGCATCCACAACCCCGCGCATGACGTATGTTTCCGGCGTGCCGCGTGATAGAAAGAATACCTCAAGGCCATCGTCGCTGGTATCAATGCCACCCGAAATCGGTCCTGGCACTTGGATTTTCCCAACCTCGTTCCCTGATAGGTCGATGAACGTAACCTCAGGACGTAAGGAACTCCCATAGATGGCAAACAATTGTGCTCCGCTGATCCATTGAAGCACAGGTTTATGGAGCCCTTTTTTAAAGTCATCTTCGATTTTCGTGGTCCATTTGGGCTTCCAGTTCATTAAGTCATTTGTGTTTTCAAAATAGACCAAGTCGAAAAACCTTGGCTTGCCTTTTCGCCCAACTTCATTTTCATTGCCTTCCGCGTTCATTCTCACGAAAATCCCACCTGTGACGGAATCAGACCACGCGGTAATGAGCAATGGATTCAAGGAAACAATGCGCTCGGATAAGTCTTTGACGTTGTACAACGACAACTTCTTGTACGGATCCACGACGATCAATTCCTTTCCATCGAAAGTCAAGGAACCATTTTGCCATGTTGCTGAAAGAGTTGGTGCAGCGCCAAGAGTACACACTTCACGAATAATACAGTCTTTGTTTCCCGGGCCGTCCCCGATCGCAGATCGGTAAATGACGCCGACGAAAAAGAACTGCAAAACGAAAAATATGGAAAACGATCGTGAACAACATCTTTTCATGATTTTTCCTTACCCGTAGTCGCCTTCAAAAAAACTTGGCATTTGGTTCCTGTTCGTTCATCGTTGGCGAAAGATTTCGAACATCCTTCGCCAACGTTGTAATCTCGAACTTGGCGTCAATAACGAACTATTAAGGTTCAAAATTCAGGCAGGTGTACATGCCAAAAGTTCCATAACCGTCAATTGGTACTTGAACAGCGTTGGTACCTTCAATTGCTATACTATTTAGCGGCGGCGGCTCACAAATAGCGCAACTGCTGTAAGAATAACTAATAGATTGAAGGCCGCTATCAGAGCTTATTTCGCCACCTTGAGTAAACTGATTTCTGACTCTCCTCCCTGTGGGTTGAGCAAACTCTACGCATCCCTGACTCCCATTGACGAGAACCTGAGACATATACGATAGGTTTATGCATCCCAAGTTTGTGCATGGCGCTTGTTGTTTGCTATTCGCAACGGGCACAAGCGATACTACAAACAACACGATCAATCCAAAGACTTTGATTTTCATTTTTCACCACTCCATAAATTGTTTGAAATCGAAAACAACCCCAGTCGACTACACGCTACTTTTTTGGTTAGGGTTTTTTGGTGAGCTTCCAGTACATGGCGGCAGCTTTGGTCGCTTCGCTAAAATCGTTTGGAAAGTCACGTGATGCGGAGCGATTTTCGACGATTTCCAGCTCGCCCTTTTCGTTGAGCTTGCAGATCCCTTTTCTCGGTCCCTCTCCTCCCATTCCTTCATGGTCGTCGGAGGTTTCAATCGTGAAGCGAAAGGTCTTGGTCTTCTCGTCATGAACCCGACGGATGAACTTGATGTTCATCGATTGACCGCTTACCAACTTAACTTCCGTTCGCTCGGCCTCCGATAGCAAAAGCGTAGCGCCTAAAAATTGTTTGTCTGTCTTTCCCGCGATCACGCGACTATCGACAATCCACTCGCCCTGTATTAGTTTATCCAGATCCTTTTCCTGGGCATTCGACGCTGGCAACGCCGACAAAAAGAGACTCCCGAAAACAAAACAAACCAACTTAACTCGAAACATCATTTTTCTTTCCTCCAATTAGAAACTGAAAACAAAGCACCGCCAACAAAAAGGCAATGCTCGTAAACCAAAAAACTCCCAAAGCAACATTTCGAAAAAACGCCATTCCCAATCGATTTGGGGAAGGTGCGGGCGGTACAGGCGGACTTGATTCGCTGTCCACATGTACGAAAGAGTTCTCTATCTCTGCCGGCAACGAATGCACTTGACTGAGTCGCAGCGTGCCTCGTCGAATTTCAACGGGTTTCTCTTTAGCAAAGATGTTAGAAACTAAATCGTAACATTTCTCTCCCTCGTCCAGGATCTCGATTCGTACAGCCGACATTATTTCGCCCGACTGGAAATGATTCACGACCAGACTCTTACGGTCTGTCGACGGAATTCGTCTCTGTAATAAATCGCCTTTCGCAATGTTTTCGGCGAATTCATTGACGAGCCCATCCTTGCACGCGCTGGAGATGGTTTCGACCACCCTCGCAATCTCTTCGTCTACAGGAATTGCAAACGCATCGGCGAATACGCTACGAAAACCTGTCGCCCACATCGAGCGCGTCGATCGTGTTGGTTTCTGCTCAAAAAACTGGGTAAATCCTTCGTCCGTTTGGTGCCAAAGGAACTCTCGTTCCAAATCGATGATTCCAAGATCCAACCTCCACGGTGACATCCTCGCAAATAGCCAAACTTCCTTATCTAGTCGGTCGGCTACGACAACCAAACGAACAGGCGTCGTAACTGTTTCCGAGGGAAGGACCAAATTAGAATCGGAACCTAACGAAAACGGACTACCTTGAGGGAATTCAGTCATTCCGTCGAATTGCATCACCGAGTAACGTGGATCGGATTCCGCATGCCCAGGTGCGTTAGAACTGAGGGCTACGCAGCCGATAGAGATAATCTGCAAAGCCAGACGCAAACTAGTCATTGCTGGCTCCTCCGGCGTAGAACGGAATGATGATCCGATGGGACAGACGATGCATCCCGAACACCGTTAGGTCAAAATAGGAGCTTCCCACACCTCTTGGTGCCGTTACAACAAACGTGCCGTTCTGACTTTTTTCGTCCGCAATGATTCGACTGTGCTCGATCAATTGGGCCTTTAAATCAAGGATGCGAACATCGACGTTTTCAAAACCTTGTTTCGCGTTAAGCTCGATCGAATCATTCCAAGGTCGAAACGCACACGTAACCTCATCAGGTTTCGCGACAACGGAGAGATCCATCTCGGTGATCGTGCTTGCCGCGTCGACTGTGTGAGAAAGCGTCAGCTTACGTTTTTCAAAAAACGAAACGGGCCGATCCACACGAAGCCGGATCGGATCAGGAACGCGAGCCGAACCCACTACTTTTCCATTCATGGAGCACTCAACCGGTGTTTCTGATGGCGAAAACCAAGTGATTGGAATCTCCAGTTCGTTCGGCGATTCCTCGCGCCACGGAAAAACTCTTGTGCGATTCTCCACTCCGAACGTTCTGAACGATCGCCCTTTAAACAAACTTATTTCGTCCACCAAGTTTTCGTCGTCTTCATAGCAATTTGCAATGATATGATGCTGTGCGGAACTTTGATTAACGGAGTATGATTTGGTTAGATCAATCGTTACGCTTAATGTTTTCGACTCGCCCGGTTCAAGGGTAAGCGTGGTCGGGGAGAGCGTCGTGCAACCGCATGTTGCCAGGATTCTCCCAATTCGCAACGTGTTTCGAGAGCGATTCGTTACCTCCACTTCCGATTTGAAATTCGAGGTGGCGACAACATTACTTCCTGCACGACTGAACGACCTCAACGGGCCTGGGGAAAAAGACTCCGCCACTATTTTCGACAGTCCGGGATTGCATACCCAAAATAGCGAAGAAATCGGAATCGCCAAGACTATCGCCGCTGGGAGGCGAAACGATCGCTGTCCATTTCGAGAAGGATTGGAAATCAAGAGAACTCCAAGGCAAATGAAGTCCAATGCCATTACGAATCGAATGTCCTGTTCGTATCCTCCGAAGCAATTGCAGGAATTTCGACCCGATATCTTGACTTGGATCAGATATCCAATATACACAGAGAATGCGATTCCTGCTGGGAAAACCGATCGCGAAGCGCACAGCACCAGACCGACCGCGACAAAAAATTCCACTAATGGCAAGAGTACGTTGCAAGTCAACTCCGAAGTGGTGAGATGCTGAATATAAAATGCAGCATATGCACCCTTTAATTTACTCACCGCCGCAAAAGCGAGAACTGCTGAGGGCAAAAGCAAAAGAATTGCCCATGGGTTCCGCTGTGAGCTGTGAGCTGTGAGCTGTGAGCTGTGAGCTGTGAGGTTGTTGATGGGCGGATTCCATAACTGGCTTTCGCGGTCGACCGTGAAATTTGACTTGGATAACGGTTCGGGGATCAACGCTTGCAGAAGTTCATTAGCTGAGCAGAGTTAAATCCTCAACGCAAGAAAATTTCGGAAGATTTCTGCAAAAAAAGAAAAAAAGCGAAGATGAGGCAAAGCAAAAAACCGCAATCCGCCTCGCAGTGCCTATCACAAGCCAATGAAAGTTTCCAGGGAAATCATAGATGCTCGGGTTGTAAATTTTCTATAAGCGAGGAATCGCCTTTTGAATCATTCATTGTGAATTCCTTCCACTAATGCTTATCAATAAGCTGCTTATCAATGAGTCGGGGCGTGAACGGACCACACTTCGGGAGAACGAACACCCGGGCGCATTTCACCGCTGAGGATGAGCCAATTTTTCCCCCATTGAACAACCGGTGACATCACTCGCGGGGCTGGAGTATAACCGACTTGCGTCCATTTGTTGTTCATGGTGTTGTACGAAAAGATCTCTTTCGAAAATCCTGGATGGTACTGAATTGGCCAAGAAACAAAAGATCACCAAGGATTTTCCAATCATGGATCAACCAACTCGTAGATCCCGCGACCAGCCCGCTTCAGTTTCCCTTGGTCAGCCAATTCCTCCCAAACATCTTTTGAAAATTGATTGGGAGGTGTGATGGCAACGACTCCAGACTTACCACCGCCAGACATAGGTCCATGCCCGATCCGGGATTCATCATCCAGTTTTGTGAGCTTCAAGCGTTTTCGAAAAGCCTTCATTGCGAGACGGAGCTCTTCCTTTCTAGCCGCCGGGTCCGGTTGAGCCGCCGGCTCTGGTTGCGGTGTCGACGGCGGTAGAGACGATGATTCAGACATGGAGCGATTCCATTTGTTGATGAGCGGAAAGGATCCCAACGATAGATTCGTGGTACTTACAAGTACAATGGTAGCAAAAAACGTTGCACGCTGTGGACGAGCCACCGACTTCTTGAGGCAACTTGCCCGAGTCGGCTGCAAGACTCTCAGTGCTTTGTGACAGCTTAATTTTAGGGTAGTGGGTGTTTTTTATTAAAAAAAATGGATAGGTTATTTAAAAAAAAACACAAAAGCCCAATAAAAATAAAA
>JANPNA010000090.1:0-3489 GCA_031427235.1 Pirellula sp. | reverse complement strand
CAAGCCCGACGCGTAAGCGAGGGATGATTCCGACCCCTCGCTTACGCGTCGGGCTTGTATTTTCATCGGCCCAGAGCTTGCCTCCCCTCAACCTTGTTTTGGCGTCCTACGTTGTACGCCAAAACGGCGTCCGTCGGAGGCAAGCTCCGATCGGACGAAAATACTTCACAGCGTTTCCTGAAAGGGTCACAGATTCTGCGATCCTTTCAGGATCGGAACGCTCTGCACGATTCTTTTCCGGTGGTGTCGCTTCGCTCAACCACCGGCTAATGTCTGATATCCCTTCGGGATGAAAAGTTGCGCAACACTAAATGCACCACAACCCCAAACTTTTAACACCCCAGCGCTAGCCCCGGTTCCCGAAGCCGGGTTAGAGGACATGCACTAATCGGTCTTGGAACGCGAATAGGCATCGGCCAGGGTTTCGTCCTGACCGACCAACCAAACCCGGCCTTCCGTTTCGAGTTCGACGTAGTTCGCACCCACGGCTTTGACAGTGCCGTTGATGCCGCCGATTTTCAGTTGATCTCCCTTGCGCAGTTTGTAGGTCTTGCTCTCGGTCTTCGACAAAATCCACGCTTCTGGACCCTCGCGAGTGACGACGAGCGCAGTCACCATGGCTTGCGATGTGACATCGAACTGGATTGGTGGCGGCGGGGCGGGAGTCGGCGGCGTGACGTTGATGGTCAACGCTTGCTCGGAGAACTTCTTCGGTATGCCATTGTCGGTAGCTATCACGCTGACTTTGTATTCGCCGATTTCATTCGAAGTCCAAGTTAGCTTGCCTGAATTCTTGTCGATCAACAATCCTTTAGGAATTTCGCCGGCTAGCTCGTAGGAAAGTCGCTGATTGGGATCCACCTCTTGGGCTTCGACAGTGTGATCGAGCCTCAACCCGACCTTGGCCTCCACGGTTTTCCTGCGTTCCAATTTGGGGGGCTGGTTGGTAGGAGCAAACAGATTTCGTCCGAGGATGGTTTGCTTGTATTCATCCAGCGATTTGGCCATACGATTGGAATTGTTCTTGGGTGGCTCTTGCTTGTCCTTGGCAATTCCCAACGCCAATACTTCGCAATTCAAAGAAATGATCAACTGGTCTGGTTCTGCGGAATTCGGAACCGGACGGAATTCAAACTGGACAATTCGATGCAAATAGTCCTTTGAGTAAAATCCATGCAACAGTTGCGTCGCGTTTTCAATGGTTCCTGTTCCGGACAATTTGAATTTGTACAGATGATAGGATAAATCTTTTTCGGTCGAGTCGCCTGTGTTCTGTGAAGTCGGAGCAGCCAGCTTGGCTTCTTCACCCAATGCAATAAGCCATTTTTGGTAGTCGCCGATCGCCAGTTCGTCGTTGCGAGGCAAGGATTTGGCTACTACTTTATTGAGCTTCAAGCTGGCTACTTTTCCGGCGGTCATCTGAAGCTCTTGGTCACTCTTATTCCTTTCCAGCGACTGAACCAGATCTTTCTTCTTGTCGAAGCCGGTTCGAATGGATGAAACGACTGAGTTGCCTACAAAAAGTGTCACAATGACACCAATTCCTGCGGCTAGCAATTTCTCACGTGAGTTCATGGCCATAATTAAGCTCCCGCTCCAATCGTGTTAACGATCTTATTGGAGGGCTCTGGTTCCAGCTCTTTGGCTGGCTCCTTCTCTTTGGCTGATTCCTTCTCCGATGGTTCCTTCTCCGATGGTTCTAATGGCTTTGGAGGTAGTTCCTTGACGGGCACAGCCTCAACCGGCGCTTTAGGTGGTGTCTGATCGGGCTTTGTTGCGTCATCGACGTTAATGGGTTGCTCTATGGGCTTTTGTTCTGTCGGCTTTTGTTCTGTCGGCTTCTTGGCAGCGACATTTCTGGGATCGATCACATTGAGCGCGGGCATTTTCACTTGAAGATCGGCCACCCAAGGAAATTTTTGGTTCGTTCTGTCTTGATTGGGAGTAACCCCTTTGTTCCTTACGATGTGCTGAGGATCACTAAATGCCGACACAATCTCGGGGACATCGTCTCGTTCGCTTGCAACAAACTTGGTTGCGATGGTGGACGAGCCTGATTGTACGTCGGTGGTGAAGTTAGTTAAGGTGAAGATGGCTTTGTCGGAGCTGGCGGCCCTGGCGGAAAGGTAGTCCAATTCGTCGAGCCAATTTCGGTCTCCCTTGAGGAACTTTTCAACCTTGTTCCAGTCCTCAACTTTTTTCGTCGTCAGCTTGATCGTCTCTTCGTTCCCTTTGATAACGGAAGTCAGAGTCGCAATCTCTTTGTCGAGTGCAGTATGACTCAACCAGTACCAGGCGAAGCCACCCAAGAGTAAAACTGCAGCCGCAGCGCCAACGATGGCGTACATTACAACAGGCTTGGACTTTTCAATTCGTTTTCGCGGATTTGAAAAATCGATCAACCGATCCGCCACCTGCGGCGCCAACAACGCACCTAGTGTGGCTGCGAATTTGCCTGCATCACCACCCGCTTCTGCTCTAACCGACGGAGTCGCATCGAACAAAGGGAAGGGGTCAAGACTGGTTACCGGCACACTCAACGCTTGCGAAAGAGTCCGACACAATTCGGCGTGTTGCGAATCGTCTCCCCAAATGCGTATTTGTTCGACGTTGAGATTGGGGCGCTGCGATGCCGCAGCGATCATCGTTCGTTTGATTTCACCTGTCAGGACTTGCTGATTTGCCACCTCATTCGAACCGGAGAACCGTACGTTACGCATGAACACAACATGGCCATTTTCAACCACTGCCATGTCCGCTTCCTCTCGGAAGAGGTCTACCAGCAAGACGATGGAACTGGCCAACTGCGGTTGCTTCACCACGGCCATGGTGGCCGACGCCATTGGCCGCAGAACGAGATGCGTCAGCGTGAGGCCGCATGTTTCTAAAACCTTTTGCACCCGTTCGATCAAAACGGGGTTCATCGAGGCGGCTAAGCACTCGGACATGTTTTCTTGACTCGAAGGCATCGTCACATAGTCAATGGGCCATGAGTCTCCGACATTGGCAAAATGACGTTGAGCAGCGAATCGAACCATATCCGGCAATTCATTGCGATCCACCGTCGGCAAGGTCAGCGCTCGCAACTCGATGCTGCTTCTGCCAACACAGACAATCGCATCGCCCGAACGCACCCCGACTTTTTTGAGCAACGATTGGATCGCTTCGAGCGTCTTTGGACTGCTGATCAATTCCTCGTTCGCGTCCAATTCTAACGGACAACAAACGACGTGCTCCAGGGCAACCCCAGCTAGTCCTTTGGTTCCAACGGCGATGCGGATCTCGTTGGGTGTGCAATCGATGGTTACTATACGTGACATGAATACCTTCGGCTAAGCCGACTGGGTCTAGTTGTTAATAAATTGTTTTTTGTGACTAGTGCTTTGTGACAGCTTAATTTTAGGGTAGTGGGTGGTTTTTTATATAATAAAACAGAAGGATATTTATAAAAAAAAAAAAAAAACAAAAAAAAAAAAAAATATTTAAAAA
>JANPNA010000089.1:0-36863 GCA_031427235.1 Pirellula sp. | reverse complement strand
CGTTGAATTCCCAGCCGTGGTACGGGCAGCGGATGCCTTGTTCGGTGGGGATGCCGTGCAGGAAGCTGGCGCGGCGGTGCGGGCATTGTTCGGCGATGAGGCCGCGTTCGCCTTGGCGGTTGCGGAACAGCACCAGGTCTTCGCCGAGCAGGCGCACACGCTGCGTCCACTTGTCTGCCAGGTCACTGGCGGCGGCAAAGGGCTGCCAGTAGCGGCGCAACAGCTCACCCATCGGTGTGCCACGGCCCACCTGGGTCAGCATGCGGTTTTGTTCGGCACTTTCCATAATCGATCCGCTCCAGACGCTGAGTGTTCTTTGATACGGAACACAGGTCCGTATAGAAGGACAATGATGGTCGCAGGCTGACCGGGGTCTGTCAATGCCACCGCTTCACGGTCAAACCCGCGCTGTGGCGCAGCGATACTGGCGGCCCTGTTCGACCCCGCGTGTGAAGCGTGTCAAAGACCGGCCGCAACGAACCCTGCCCCTGCGGCAGTGGTGCCAAGTTCAAGCTCTGCCACGGCGCGGTGGTGATTGCGCCTGAGCCGCCCACACCCACACCCACCGCTGCGGCCACCCAACGCGAGTGCGGCGAATGCACCGCCTGCTGCCAAGGCTGGGCCGAAGGCGAGATCCGCGGCCACCGCATGTTCCCCGGCCAGCACTGCCACTTTCTGGCTCAAGGCGCCTGCACCATCTACGAAGACCGCCCGCAATCGCCGTGCCGCAATTTCGTCTGCGGCTGGTTGATGCCAGGCAGCCCTTTGCCCGCAGACTTTCGCCCCGACCGCATCGGCGTCATCGCGGTGCCGATGCGCTGGCGCGAGCGCCAGGCCTTTGTGCTGCTGTCGGCCGGCAATGACCCGCAACCTGGATTGGTGGCCTGGATGGAAGCCTTTGCGCGCGCCAGCGGGTCGCCGTTTTTCTACGAACAGATGGGCGAACGCATCGGCTACGGGCCGCCGGAGTTCCAGCACGAGATGCTGGCCAAATTGCAGCGCGGTGAAAGGCTTTGGTAGTGCGGCAGCGCCAGGCCCATGCCACAGTCCTTGTAGCCGGCCGGCTTGGCTGCGGCAAGATCAACGCCGACGGGGTCGGCCTTCGGCCCGATGACCACGAAGTCGTTGTGCATCACGGGCAACCGCTTCAGGCCAAAGCCCTCGGCGAGGAACTTCTCTTCAGCCACCTGGTCGTGCATGAACACCACGTCGGCGTCCCCCTGCGCCCGGTGCCCAGCGCCAGCAACCGCACAGCCACACCCGCGGCCCGCTTGAGAGCCGGCAGCAGATGGGCGAAGAGGCCCGATTGCTCGGTCGCCGATTCGGAAGGTGCCTGGCACCTGTTGACGTGCTAGCTTATTGCGTGCTGGTATGCACCTTGGTAGGTGCCTGGCACCTATTGCTTTGCACACCTATTGCTTTGCACCCACCCACGCCGGGGGGCTGACCTCCTGCTCTAGAGAAAAGGTAATCATCCCCTGAGATGAACTCAGGGGCATTTAGATGCGATCGCAACTCCTTCCTGATGCTCAAAACGCACGTTCATTGCTAGCTTATTGCGTGCTGGTAGATGCCTGGCACCTATTGCCCTATTGCCGGCATACTGCCGGCAATTTTCATTTACTTGCCTCGTTTGATCGCTTCCACGACCGCGACGCCCATGTCGGCTGGCGACTGCGCGACCACGATCCCCGCGGCTTCCAAGGCTGCGACTTTTTCGGCTGCAGTCCCTTTGCCGCCCGTGATGATCGCGCCCGCGTGTCCCATGCGCTTTCCTGGCGGAGCAGTGCGACCTGCGATGAAGGCTGCAACCGGCTTGGTCACATGGCTCTTTACATAGGCAGCCGCTTGTTCCTCGGCATCCCCTCCGATTTCCCCGATCATGAGGATCACTTCCGTTTGATCGTCTTTTTGGAATCGTTCGAAAAGATCGATATAAGAAGTGCCAACGATAGGATCCCCCCCCAGTCCGACACACGTGGACTGACCCAGATTGAGGCTGCTTGTTTGCCAAACCGCTTCATAGGTCAATGTGCCGCTGCGGGACATGATGCCGACTTTGCCTACGTTGTGAATGTAGCCCGGCATAATCCCGATCTTGCATTCACCCGGCGTGATAATGCCAGGGCAATTGGGCCCGATCAAAATCGACTTGCTGCGACGCACACGATCGTAGACATGGACCATGTCGATGACAGGTACCCCTTCGGTGATGGCGCAAATAACGCCGATGCCCGCATCAATGGCTTCGAGAATCGCGTCTGCGGTAAACGCAGGCGGGACGAAGATCATTGATGCATTGGCGCCGGTCTGCTTAACCGCCTCTTCGACGGTGTCGAAGACAGGCAGTCCCTCAACGGTTTCGCCTGACTTTCCCGGCGTAACACCGCCGACCATCTTGGTGCCGTACTCTTTACAGCCTTTGGTGTGGAATGCGCCAGCTTTGCCTGTGATTCCTTGGCAGATGACTCGCGTTTCGCGATTTACAAGAATACTCATAGTTTATTGATTCTGGGATCTTTGGAGTTAAGTTGGTTGCGATTGGAATTTTGGATCGAAGCACTAAGCGATCGATGCAACTACTTTTTTCGCGGCGTCCGTCAAGTCGTCGGCGGAGATGATGGCCAGTCCGCTGTCCTTGAGCATTTTCTTGCCCTCGACGACTTCGGTCCCTTCAAGCCTTACGACTAGCGGCACGGTGAAGCCCACTTCTTTGGATGCTTCGATGATCGCTTGAGCGATGGTGGTGCAACGGGCAATACCGCCGAAGATATTCACAAGAATCGCTTTAACATTCGGGTCCGACAAGATGATTCGGAATGCTTCGGTGACTTGTTGCGTGTTGGCACCACCACCTACGTCGAGGAAATTCGCAGGTGCACCACCATGATGCTTGATGATGTCCATGGTCGCCATCGCGAGCCCTGCGCCGTTAACGAGGCAGCCGATATTGCCCTCGAGTTTGACATAGCTGAGTCCGGTGTTTCCTGCACGGATTTCTGCGGGTTCCTCTTCGTTGATGTCTCGCAGTTCTTTCAAATCTGGGTGCCGAAACAGTGCGTTGTCGTCAAACGTGATCTTCGCGTCGAGCGCGATCATCTTGTTGTCTTCCGTGATGACCAATGGATTGATCTCAGCCATCGAGCAGTCGAGTTCAACGAAGAGTTTACAAATCTTTTTCATGAAAAAGTCGGCGCTTTTGGCCGCATCACCCGAGATGCCAAGCTTTTTGCAGAGCTTGCGGACTTGAAAGCCTTGCAAACCGTAAGCCGGATCAAATGACTCTTTTAGAATTTTTTCCGGCGTATCATGCGCGACTTTCTCAATCTCAACTCCACCTTCGCTGCTAACCATTAAGAGTGGCATTTGACTACCACGATCGACCACAACGGCCAAATACAACTCACGAGCGATCTTGCAACCCTGTTCGACGAAGACTTGATTGACTTTGCTGCCCGCGGGTCCGGTTTGCACGGTTACCAAGCGATTGTTAAGGAGATTCTTGGCAACGGTGGCTGCCTCTTCTCCACTTTTGACCAACTGAACGCCGCGTTGGGTGGGGACTTCAATAACAGTCCCTTTTCCGCGTCCACCCGCGTGCAATTGAGCTTTTACCACAGCAATTGGGCCGCCAAGCTTTTCGAAGGCCGCTTTGGCTTCTTCTGGGGTTTTTGCGACAAAACCCTGCAACACAGGCACTTGAGCTTTTCGGAAGAGTTCTTTAGCTTGGTATTCGTGGATTTTCATCAGTGATTTCTCGTTGGTGACAACGCCGGATGGATTCAACTCTGCCGGCGAAAAATGGCAAGCGAAATGATTGGCTATTCTGTGTTTCTGTCAAGGACCAGGTTTTACCCCAAGCGGCCGATTGAAATCGACCTGCAATACAGGATCGTTTGAAAATCCAGGGGAGAGCAAATCAACGGGAGAGCGAGGCTCCTGCCGAGCTGGCGTCGCAATGGTTCGGCAGGAGCCTCACCCTCCCGAGTAATGAATTTACATCGTGAGATCTCGAGCCTTATTACGTTTCGATGCAGATAAGCTACAATGTTGTCAGAATTGCATGTTGGAGATTCTCTCGCTTTGAGCTTGTTTGTTTCTTTGTCGTTCCGCTCTTTTCTTTAGGCCCGCTACATGACGCCGTGGAAGAATAACCCTCAATGGGACCTTCTCGTTGAAGATACTTACGCAGAGGCCTTCAAAAGCATTTACGCATCGGTCTTGGTCACCGCTCGCGATCAAAAATGGTTGATGGCGGCTTGCCAAGCTGCAACCGGGCATGCAAGCAGCACGATTCTGTGCGACTGCGAAGCTGGCATTGAGCAGGTTATGGACGGCAAATCACCAGGTCAGGAAACGCCGGATGGTCGCGTCGGGGCGATTCTCCAGTTCCATGTCCCGCGTTTTCGTAAAGATCGAGTGGTTCACTTGGAAAAAGTACTTTTGGCGCGATTAAGCCAAAACGTATTAACCTGTCCAACGACTCGATGTTTCAACTTGCTCGATACCGACCCCTATTTTAAGCTCGGCCGCAAGATTGCCTTTTTTGGAGATGGGTATCAAACACGAACGGAGATGTTTGGCCACAAAGGTTGGACCATTCCGACTTTGGGAGGTGAGTTTTTTCTAACGCGACGTTTCGGTTACACGGATGGTATCATGGGTGGCAACCTGTGGTTTCTGGCTTACTCCGAGGACGCCGCCATCGAGGCTGCCGAACGTGCAGCCACGGCCACAGACGCCATGCCCGGTGTTATTACAACATTCCCCGGCGGTGTGGCAGCCAGTGCGAGCAAAGCTGGCAGCAGATACAAGTTCCTGATCGCCAGCACATATGCGGAATATTGTCCTACACTTAAAGTGAAACTGGGTGACAAATCGCTGGTTCCCGATGGCGTGGTCTCTATCATGGAGATCATCATCAACGGTTCGGACCTAGATAAGGTAGCTCAGGCAACGTACGCAGCCATCGACGCCGCATTGCCTGTAAAAGGTCTTCAAAGGATTCGAGCTGGAAATTACGGCGGTAGGTTAGGAAAGTCTTTTGTCTATCTTCACCCTGACAAACATCCATTGACTTAAGGAATGAATTTCGACGATGCCCATTGACTCACTATGCTCAGGATGTGGCAAGACACTGCGAGTTAACGACGAATTCGTTGGCCGTAAAGCCCGATGTCCCATGTGCGGCTTGGTCTACGTGGTGGGTGGCGGCGTTGGGAATACGACCAACGAATCAACATCTCCATCCAATCCGTTCACCACGGAGACGACTTACGCGTCTCAGACCGAGGTTGCAAACTTGCCGACGTTGGAGCCGCTCTCCGATTCATGGTCTTCACACGCCTCAGAGAAACCGCCAGCCAGCGCGCCGAACCAGCAGCCAGCTCAAACAGAGGCTCAATCCGTGGCCTCACCCTTTAGTGACAACGCGACCCCTCTAACATTGCCGGTTGCGAACGCAATCCCAGCTCCAGTAACCAAGTTTTTTGTACGCACTCCCAACACGATGGTTTACGGTCCCTCGGATACCGAAACGGTTCTCGATTGGGTCAAGCAAGGGCGACTCGACGATACTTGCCACATTCGAGAAGAAAACTCGGAACAATGGTTGGGCTTGGCTGCTTGGCGATTTCAACTACGCAAATTGCAGAATCCTTTGGTCAGTCCGTTGCATCCTGGGGCAAATCAATTTGGAGCTGCACCGATTTCTACCGTTCAGTCTGCCGGCTACCAGAAATCTGGCAATGGCATGGTGGTGCTTATTCTCGGATTGCTTAGTTGGATCCTATGCCCAACTATAGTGGGTGCCTTGGTTTGCGCAATCCTCGCGATCGTTTTTGCCTCGATGGAATTGGGCAAAATTCGCGATGGTCAAAGTCCAAGCAAAGAGAAAATGCTGGTGTGGATTGGGTTGTGGCTTGGTATCGCCAACCTCGTCGCATGGGCCATGTTGATTGTAGGATTCATCATTGTGGCCGCGACTACCAATTAGGATCTCTCCCAACGCCAGCCGCGATGCCGAAAAGCTTGCGTCACCAAGAACGTCGTAACAAAAGCAAAAGTTGCAACGTGCAACGACACGTCCCACAAATTCCAAAAACGGCAGAACCAGTTCCCTTGCACAAAGTAGTAAAGTACGTCGAACAGCAAGTAAGAAAACATCGCCAACGACAGCCAACCACCCACCCAAAAAAGCATTCGCTTTTGCGCCATTGCCAAAAACCAAGCGAGAGCTGGTGATAGCGAGACTAGCGATAAATGGAACCACGGAAGGAAGGCCTTTTCGATCTTCATCAGATCTGGAACGATCAATCGAAGCGGTGCAAACAGCAACGCAAAGACGGCTACCAGAATGAACAACTCCTTCAAAGAGTTTTTGAACTCTTTTGTGCTCGGCAAAGCCGAATTCTGACGCAATCGAAAGCCGCAGATTCTTAACAAAACGCAAATCGTGAAAACAGGGATGAGGATAACCAAGGCTGAAAGCAATCCGCGTGAAGCAGTTCCTAAATGATTGGTGAACACAGCCACAAGCACGGCGGCCAGGGTCGCTAGGCTCAAAAGCAAAGGCAACGCGCGACGCACGATACTCTGTTGACCGCTCCACAGCCAGATACAAGAAACAAACATCAACGCAAGAAAAATGCCCTGATTGAGATGGCATGGACATCGGTCAATGTCGAGTGGATCGCCCACGAAAGCGAATCGAACCGCGAGCGCGACCATCGGCAAACCGCTAATCCACGCAATGTCCCCCCAAACCCAACCATTCGATGCATCGGCTGTTCTTAACCAAAGGATACTCCACACCAGGTACGCAGTGACAGCCAACAACAGCAACGGGACAACCCACCAATAGATCCGGCGGATCATGATGGTCTTACCCGTTCGCGCTGAGACGGTGCGAAACGTATATCCCCATCGCGGCGAACAAAAGATAATCGTTTCATTGTCTAGGAAATTGACAAATGAAAATTCTCTTCCCCATCCAAACCTCGACAGTTCCTTTCCCGAGTCGCTTTCCGTTACAACCCATTCACTACCCTGCCATAGAAAAAGACTTTTGTCTGGCGATTCTAAGTAGATACCATTGGCTCCGCGTGGGTTGTTCAACCAGCGAAGTTCTTTAAGGGAATAGGTTTTGCTTTTTATTGGAATCGTTAGCCTTCCATCGTTGATGTAGAATACATCGGTAGCTAGGTCGAGTTCGCTAGGTAGCGGCGGACTAGAAATCAAACGGCCATCCACGGCCGATCGGAATTCGAAGAGACGTGTTGCCGGATTCACGGTCATCAATTGGTCCCCTAACAGCGCGAAACTATCATTGCCAAAAGGGGCTGCGATCCAAGAATTGACAAGACCAGGAACGCCCTCATCATTGATCCCAAAGAGCTCAATGCCTACTTGCGGTAGCAGTGTTACCGGGTCGGGCGGAATTATTTTGTTTACAAAGATAAAGTTGTTCGTGTTCCCGATCGTCGGCAGTTTCCAGGAATTTCCATCAACGCCTTTGGCTGGGTATTCGATGGGAGTCGTGTCGGATGAATGCAAGTCCGAAACGTGCAAAATGTCTTTGGTTGCAAACACCGCAAATCGCTTGCCAACGACGCAGGGATATTTGCCACTAGGAAAATCGAATTCAAGTTGGCTGTCGACGACACCCGTTTCTGGATTCAAGATCGACAATTTCCATCGTCGGAAAAACTCCCCGTTCTTGCTCGTCGTTTCGTTCAAGTATCGCAGCAAAAACTCCTCGCCGGGCCGCGAGAATGGTTTTGGATCGGCGAAGAGCCGACCAGAACTTGGGTCAAAAGTAAGGGTCTGATGCCAGTTGCCTTGCATACCATCAAGCTGAATGGTAAGCGTTCGGTTCGGTAGCGAGGGAGCCACATTCCGACGGCACGACAAACCGAAATTCGTAATCGGAACATAGAAAATTAAGAAGTACCAAACTGCGAGGATCGGGAGCAGCCAGAAAACAAGCAGCCAACGCCGCTTCAAAAACTGCGATTCCGATGCCGTTCGTATCTTCATGGCCTTTTCAATCCGCAACCCGCTACGGTCGTCCATTCGCGGACAGACCACTTGAGAATAAGACCATTGAGTACGTACGGGTCGTTTCGTGCAAACGATTCGGCCACTTCGCTGCTGGAACCGCGGAAGAGCAAGATGGCTTTGTCAACTGGGTCGGCCAACGCACCGCCCAAGACCAGTTCACCACGTTCCGCCGCTTGTTCTGCCAGCGCAAGATGCTCTTGTCTAAAGGGTATTCGCCGCGCGACATAATCGTCGACCACTTCGTAGATGAGCAAAAAGTGTTTGTCCATCTCCCTATCGTTCTTTCGTGTGGTTCGTGGTTTTCGTGGTTCCACCTGAGCATTGTCGCCTTTTGCTCCGCAAAAGTGCGTTAACGAGCACACTTTCGCGGAGCGAAAGGCGACAATAATTCAATCACGGCCGCGGAGCGTCGGAGCCACAACTAATGATTTCGAACTTCGCCCAGGCCGCCGAATCGTCGGTCCCGTTGATTGTAGTCCGAGATGGCTTGAACGAGATCGTCCTTGTCAAACTCTGGCCATGGCTTGTCGGTAATCCATAGTTCACTGTAACTTATTTGCCAGAGCAAGTAGTTGCTGATTCGCATCTCGCCACTGGTCCGTATCAACAAATCCGGGTCTGGCATTCCAGCCGTGTAAAGATGGCTGGCGATCATCGTCTCGTCGATGGCTGCCGGCTCGAGCGCCCCAGTTTGCACCTTGTTCGCAATACTGCGAACAGCATCAACGATTTCCTGCCTAGAACCGTAGTTAATGGCTAGGCACAAGGTCAGAGCCTTTCCATTTTTGGTAAGCTCTACCGACCGATCCATTTCCGTTTGGACTTCGTCCGGGATCCCTTCACGTCGCCCGATGATGGTCAGCCGAATATCATTCTTGATGAGCGTTGGTCGCTCTTGAATGAGGTAGGTTTTCAACAGGCTCATCAAAAAACTGAGTTCTTCTTTTGGGCGTTTCCAATTCTCATTGGAAAAACAGTACAGCGTCAAATAAGAAACGCCAAGCTCTCGGCATGCTTCGGAGATGCGACGAACGGTGTTGGCACCTCGGCGATGGCCTTCGACGCGAGGCATGCCTCGCGCCTGAGCCCCGCGGCCGTTACCGTCCATGATCACGGCAATGTGCTTGGGCATCCGAAGAGCCTCAACGCTTGGCGATGCTCTGGCAGGTTCGGAGTTGGGTTTGCCGCGAAACAAGGACATTGAAGAGGTGGAGTGGTGGAGGGTTGGAGTGATCTCAGATCAAGAAAATCGTTTGCTCTCGGTCCGGTCCGACGGAAAGAACTCCGATTGGGACCGAAATCAGTTCGGAAACGCGGTCAATGTATCGGCGGGCGTTGGTCGGAAAATCCTCTAACTTTCGCACGCTGGTGACATCGACATTCCAGCCTGGCAAAGTTTCGTAGACCGGTTTGCACTCGCGAAGATCTTCGGCTCGGCATGGAAAATGAGTGATTCGCTGGCCGTTGAGTTCGTAAGCCACGCAGACTTGAATCGTGTCAAAGTGACTCAAAACATCCATCATCATCAGCGACAAGTAATGAATGCCGCTGAGCCTAGCCGTGTAGCGAACGGAAACCGCGTCAAACCAACCGCATCGTCTCGGTCGGCCGGTAGTTGTCCCGTATTCGCGACCTATTTTACGAATCTTCTCGCCGGTTTCGTCTAGCAATTCGGTAGGGAACGGTCCGCCCCCTACGCGTGTTGAGTAAGCTTTCGCGACGCCTATAACATTTGAAATCCATTTGGCAGGAACGCCGGAGCCGGACGAGACGCCGACCCCGGATGCGTTGCTGCTGGTTACAAACGGGTAGGTTCCATGGTCGATGTCCAGCAGAGAACCTTGGGCACCCTCCATGAGGAGCTTTTTTCCGGCATCCAATTCATCCAAAAGATAGTTGGTGGTATCTGCGGCCAGAGGGCCAAGGGTGGTAGCCCAGCGACAGCATTGATCGTAGATCTTATCTGCATCAAGCGATTCCAAATCGGCTGCATCAGCAAGGTGGGAGAGAATGTGACGCTTGGCCGCGACGGTATCCGAGATTTTGCTTTTCAGTTGATCACTGAACAGGTCGGTAATCCGCATGGCATGCGTCCGGCCGACTTTATCGCGATAGCAAGGCCCGATGCCACGGTTCGTTGTTCCAATGCTTTCACCGGCGACCACCGCTCGATTGGTTGCCTTATCCTCAACAAAATGCCATGGCATCACCACGTGGGCCCGTTCGCTGATCATCAGGTTTTTCCTGGGCTCGATCCCACGAGCCTCCAGCCCCTCGATCTCCTTGATGAGCATATTGGGCTCTATCACTACCCCAGGTGCAATGACATTGTTGATTTGGCTGGAAAGAATTCCTGATGGAATATGGTGGAGCTTATAGACCTCGGTTCCGCAAACAACCGTATGGCCAGCGTTTGCGCCCCCTTGGTAGCGTACGACGATATCGTTCCGCGGTGCGAGTAGATCAACAAGTTTGCCTTTCGCTTCGTCCCCCCATTGAAGTCCGATTACACAGGTCGCTGCCACAAAAATCTCTTTCAAAGCCTAAAAATCAGGGCACAGCAAACCGCAACCATGCGATGACAGTGTCCCGGACATGCAAAACCCTAGAGTTTAGAAGGTAATTGCGTGTTTGGTCAAGTCACAGTTTCGGTTTTAGAAGGCAGTGAAAACCGAAGCAAACTTCGTCGTCGACTCGCTCTTGCTGGGCTTCCTCCAGAATTTCGTTTACCTGGGACATGCGTTCTGGACTGAGTGCAGCCGAAACAATGTGCTGGTCGCCGCTGGGGCCGACAACCACCGTAGTCAGTACAGCGACGGTATCCGGGTGCTGTAGTGCCGCCAACACATGCTCACCGATTTGCTGTTCCAAATTCTTGATCTTGCTAACAAATTTGGCGACTTGTTGTGCGTTGTAATTCTTGGCGATCGGTGCAGGCTGTTTGTTGTCAGGGTCGCTTTCGGGTGTATTTGCCATCGTCCTATTTGACCCGAACCAGTTTCATGATGCGTCCTGAGATGTTACAATCTTGCACATACAAGTTACCCTCTTTGTCCCAATACGAACCGTGCGTGCCGCTAAAAACCCCTTCGATCCATTGGTCTTGTGGAATATTGTAGCTGCCTCCTTTGGCCTTGTCAGGGTTGTGGCCGAGGACCGCCATGATCGTATTGCTCTTGTCTAGAATCACAACTCTCCCATGCAAGTCAGGTACCGAGACGTAGTCCCCCTGGATAGCGGCCGATGTTGGCATTCCCAAACCCGTTATGATTTCGTCGATGTACTGGCCATTGAGGTCGTAGTGAAGCAATCGTCCTTTGGGTTGATGGTTGCGGTCGCAAATCAACAGGCGGGGCGGCTCGTAGCGAGTATCGAGTGTCATCCCATGTGCCGTATTGAATTGCTTGAGATCATTCCCCTTGGTGCCGAAGTGCATCAGGTATTTGCCGGTCTTGTCGAACTTGAAGATATGGTTGCTAGCGTAGCCATCCGAAAGAAAGATATCACCGTTGGGAGCCACGGTGATTGCGGTAGGATTGAACTTGTCGAGGTTGAGCCCTGATTCCTTGGGGAATGGAAGCTTCAAAACGATCTCACCACTTTTGATGTTGAACTTGATCCCTTCCGCATCCGCGTTGCGGGCACCGTAAATGAATTCGCCCTCCGCTTCGTCCCGAATCTCCATGTCATGTATGCGGTGGTATTCCTTGCCCAAATAGGAATGGATGACCTTTCCGTCTGGCGAAAAGACAAATACGCCAGCGTCTGCACTTGTGTAAATGTTTCCGGTTTTATCCACCACCACTGCGCCGTGGGTCGGCCCTATTGCAGACTTGCCATCCGGGCGAAGCCCCCATCCAGGAACGGTATCGAAGGTCATGAGCCCGCAACCCATTCGTACCGGTTTGGTTTTCTCTTGCGTTTTTTCTTGGGCCGAAATCGGGATCGCGAGGCTTGCGGCGAAGAGAATTGCGGTACAAATCAAGCCGAAGTTCATGGACTGGAGATTGGGATGTTTCTTCATAGGATTAAGGTGTCAAACTTAAGGGAGAGATAGGGATTTGAATCGGGTGGGATAGGATTACCAATGACTAAACAGGTCGATCGATTTTTCGCATCCTCAGTATACCAGAAATTGGGGCAACGCTCTGTGTTACGGAAGGGGTTGGAATTCGCTAGAAATAGTGGTGAGAGTAGCATTGTCTTTCGTCGTTTCCTAACCCGATGCGTAAGCGAGGGACGTGTGTCATCTCACCCTCCCCGGTCTACGACCGACCCACCGCGAGGACTCCGAGGAAGGGTGACTTGTGCAACTACCGAAGCACATACTTGGGAAAACCCTGGCCAACAAGCTGAACGACTTCCTAAGCGGCTTGGCGCTGGATTTCAAGATCGCCGACAAGGATCCAATCTTTGCAGTTGATAGACTGGTCATCTAGGGTATTTGGGTGATACCAACTCTTGGGCGTAAAAACCGTTCTTTCTTGGCGTTCACCTAAATAGGCTCCCCACCAACTAAAAGTACTGTTGGCGATGACCAAGCACTCGGCTGCCGTCATCAACCACAGATCTTCATGGGCGGTGGCGTTGTTGGTATGCTCGACGAAATAAACGGGACGGGGAAGGTCTAGATTAGCGCGACACCACGGAATGTCATTCGAGAAAACGTAAACCTCACTTTCAGGACGTCGCTCGAGTTGCGATACGACGCATTCTCGATAGTAGTCCAAGCTCAGATTTCGGGCGGCCATCGGTTTCGTCGTGATGTAGTCACCCCGTCGTAGATGGATCGCGATGCTGGAGGAGTTGAGCATCCTATCTCGGATTCGCAACGTCTCTGAACTCATTGAGACCGCCGGTCGAAACTGCTCGCGGATGTTGGTTGTTACGTCTCGAAAAAAACGTTCGCTTTGCCAATAGCCGACCAAGTAGCTGTCGTCAGGTGCCGACATGTACTTTTCGGAAAATCCAAACGGGCGTTCGCGTACTCGCGTCAGTTCCTTCCCGGCGAACACAAGAGCTTGCAGCAACGATCTTTTTCCTTCACCATACCGCCCTGGAATACGTTGCCGCTCCTCGGATTTAAGCTCGCGAGCCCGGATAGAACACCGATCCAACATGTAACCGTGGGCTGGTTTGCTAGCGTACGAGGACAAGTCAAGAACCAGCTCGGTGTTGTGTTGGTAGGCAAGTTGAGTTCCGAAGGCGTATTGGAAGAGTTGATTTCCAAGTCCACCTTCGATACGGGCAACAATCATTGAAACTCTCCAAAACACGAACTTGCAAATTCGCAATCAACGCTGCTATTTCTGTTTTCGGTTGTTAGGGGGGCAAAGTTTAGGCAATCGTTAAATTTTGCGCATTTTACCCATTTGGAGGTGCGTGAGGATACGAAACACAAAAGACTTTCACCGTTAGCTGATCCCAGAGTGAAATCGTTGTTTCTATTACGAGCCTTGACCGGATGTTTGTTGGCCATGCGATCGTCGACACGGACGTTCCGGAACTTGATGAAGTCGAGCGAGCTGATGGCGACAACAGTTTCGTCGCTCGCTGCCCAATCGCTCCCGAGACTGACCAAGATGGGATTTTGGTTTATCGCTTCGAGCTCAACGACCAGTTCGCGCGGAGTTCACGATTTAAGTTAGAAGCGGCCTATGATGCAAATGCAAAAGGCGCTGCGTTCGTGATGCCAAGAATCTAAATGCCTTCCTCATGCAGGTCTCGAAGCTGCCATCATCTTTACGGTATCCATTTACCTATCCGGTCCCGCGCGGCTGGGCGTTGCCACCTTGGATTCCGCGACCGCCCAAACTGCCGTCGAATACAATTGGAAGGTTCAAACAAATCACAATACGAAAGTATCAATCGTTGTACCGCTCGCAACCAGAATTTCATTTGCACAGATTGAGATCCCAAAATTGCTGAAGGTAGAAGCCTCTCTGGAAGTGTTATCAAGTCAGTGGCATTCCTCGATTCCAAGCGGTTAGGGGACTACCATTTTAGTTCTGTGAGCATGCTCGCGAGCATTTCCATCGGCAAGCCAACGACATTCGATTCGGATCCACTCTCTAGCCGGATCCAGTTTGGGCCATCTTGAAATCCAAAGGCACCCGCTTTGCCAACCCACTGCTCTGTGTCCAAATACGCTTCCAACTCCGCATCCGTGATCGGTTCCATCCACAGATGCGATACGTCGACTCGAATCGATCGATGTGAGGTAGCTTTGTCCCAGAGGCAAATGCCGCTATAGACCGAATGCTTGCGACCTCGAAGCCGTTGCAACATCTGCTTGGCATGCTGCCGGTTTTCTGGTTTACCGAGGATGATCGCGACACATTCCGCAACCGTGTCGCAGGACAGCACCAAACCCGAATCGATCTTTGCGATGACGTTGGCGGCCTTTTGATAAGCCATTCTGGCCACCAGCTCAGGTGGAGTTTCGCGCGAACAGATGCCACACTCCGCATTGGAGTCCGGTTCCAATACTCTAAACTGGTAGCCAAATCGAGCGAGTAGTTCGCGTCGGCGCGGTGACGAACTCGCAAGAATAATCTCGCGAGGGTCCGGTCGAAAGGTTGGAGTGGGATGGAGTGACATTACCGAAATCACCGAGGTGGCTGTGGTGGTTGGTTCGGTGGCGGAGGATTTGGCGGTGGGTTGCCCTGAGAAAGCCTAGGACGCAACTGTTCCCACGAAGCTCGCAAGGATTCAAGCAATCGATAGATATGCCCCGAGGCCAAATAAACTCGGCAACTAACGGCCGATTGCGGATAAAAATTGGTGATGAAATCGAAACTGAATTCGAAGGGGCCATGCCCGATCATGACAGCGTTGGCATAGGCTCCACTCAGAATTTCATCGCGAAGCTTGAGGTCATCGTAGACTTCCTGAGGATTCTGCCGCCGAAGATGGGTCGATTGATTTTGGGCATTGGCGGGAGTGGGATTCGACGAAACTGGATTCGTCGGAGCGGGTGACTGGTTTCCGGACGATTCTCCCATCGGTTCTGAATGAGGATTCGATTCGCCAGCCGGAGTTGAGGCTCCGGAGCCTGGACTCGACGTCGAACCGGGCCAAACGTCGACCGAGCTGGATTCGGCGGCGGGAGGGGAACCAGGTACTGGGCTGGCGGGATTGGTTGCGACCATTCCAGCCCCAAACGGTACGGGTTGCGAAACGACTGCGGGTTGTGGGATTCCCGGCAGTTCTCCATATCGCTGCCGAAAAAGCTCTACGTTGGCGGCCAACGCATCGATAAATTGAGGCATAACCATGTGCGGCAGGACCACACGGGCCACAATCATATTTGGGCGTGGCAAATTCCGGACGAAATCGAGAACGTATTCCGTACCGCCGGTAACGACGATCACGCCAGTGCTCACTTCGCCCCGCGCGACATGCTCTGGAATCCTAGCACGCATGGCCGGCATGTTTTCAAGCGGATCTGGTCTATCATCTGGGGACGCAGGAAAAGGCATCTTGCTATTCCAAGTTGGATTGTTCTGGGGAAATTTGGCATTACGGTCCTTCGCGTTCCGAAAACGTGATACTTCAAAGGATACCAGAATTACTCCTTATTGTCGGTAACCGTAGAACTTGTTCACTAACGCAACAGCGGCAGACGGTTTTGGGTTACAATCCGGTGATAAACTAACCGGGAACTCCCGTCTGCCACTCCTCTTCTTGTCCTGATTCAGTATGCCCCGGTATGTTGTCCGATGCGGTTTGATGCGCACTCTCTTCGTGATGAATTCCCGAACGGACCAACATCGTGGCGATATCGTGGTTGCTCGAACCAACCGCGGACTGGAACGAGGCGAAGTCCTGTGTGAAGCGACCGATCACGTATTGAGTCAAATGAACGATCCTCCGAATGGAAGTATTCAACGGGACGCATCGGTCGAGGACGAAAACGAGTACCGAAACATTTTGGAAAGGCAAAAGCGAAATTTTGGAAAGTGCAAGCAATTGATCCAAGAAATGAGCTTGCCAATGTCGCTGGTGGATTTGGAGATCATCCTCGGAGGCGAACAAATGATGGTGTACTATTCGGCGGACGACCGAGTAGATTTCCGCGAATTGGTGAAGCGACTTTCCTCGGAATACAAGACTCGAATTGAAATGCGCCAAATCGGAGCACGCGACGAAGCGAAATTGCTGGCCGATTATGGTGACTGTGGTAAGCCGGTGTGTTGCAACACCCATCTGTCCGAAATGCCACCGGTCTCGATGCGAATGGCCAAACTTCAAAAGGCCACCCTCGACCCGAACAAGATTTCAGGTCGTTGCGGACGGCTAAAATGCTGCCTTCGCTACGAAAATGACACCTACGAGGAACTGGCCGCCGACTTGCCAACCGTAGGAAGTGAGATTGTGACGTCGCAAGGACGCGGTAGAGTAATAGGGGTCGAACTTTTGGCGCAACAGCTTTTGCTGATCACGGAAGATAACCGAAGGATCTTGATTCCTGCGAGCGATTGCTTGACCGTACTAAAACGTGGAGCTGAGAACTGATTTACTATGAACGAACACCTACTAGCCATCATTGAGTTATTGCAGCAAGACCAGCGGTACCATTTGGAGGCCTATCAATTCGTGCGAGAGGCTTTGGCTTACGCCCAAAAAGTCATGAAGATGCCAGCGACCAAGGATGAAGGGAGCGAAGCAAAGCAAGACCATCATCTGACAGGTCAGCAATTGTGCCAAGCGATTCGTGAGTTCGCTCTTGAACAATACGGGTTCATGGCCAAAACGGTATTGAACAGTTGGGGCATCCATTCAACCGGCGATTTCGGCGAAATTGTTTACAACCTCATTCGAATTCGCGAAATGCGCAAGAGCAAGACCGATCATCGCGAAGATTTTGACGACCAATTTGATTTTGAAGGAGCTTTTGAACCTCGATTTGAGCTGGCGACCGATGCGGGCTGATTGGAAAATCAAGCTGTTTGGAGTTGCGACCATTATCTTGATCGCGTGGTCCGCCTACTTGATCTGGGTTTGCGTAAAAATAGCCAGTACGTCGAGCCTTTGATTCATTCCAGAATAGCGCCCGACGCCGAAACAAGTTGCCGTTGGGATGGATCAAGAATCGCACCTCGCAAATCCACCAAATAAAAATTTACCCCATGTAGGTTTGCACCGCCGAAATTCGCTTCTTCTAGATAGGATCCCGACCAACAGGCGTCGCAAAGATAGGCGTTCTGGAATTGATAATGACTCCTTTTCACTGGCTTCCAAGCCGGGTCGATTTGCGAAAGGATGGTGACCGAGGTCGAAGCGTATTTCTCGAAGACGCAACTCTTCAAAAAATCTGCGACAGACTTATTGCCTCGCAGTCGCTTGCTGATTTCGATTAACCGTTGGTTTTTAGTGCAATTTCTGAAGTATGCTTTTGTTGGAGTGTTTAAGTAGATCGACAAAGCGATCCGCTTCGATTTCTAGGCGGAGTGATGAAACGCCTAAAAGTGACCTGAATACTGGGGTCATCGCGGTAAAAGTTTTGCAGATATCGGATAGTTCAATCAATCGTTTCGCTCCCCATTCGGTGAATGGATACGATTTTATCACTAGCACAATCAGCCTGTCAAAGATTTTGATTGGCTATTGTCGCCTTTCGCTCCGCGAAAGTGCGCCTGGCAAACGCACTTTCGCGGAGCGAAAGGCGAGGATGTTGATTATCGATTCATCCTTAAGTTTCCAACTCTTTGGACGATTTTTTCTTTTTGGCTTTTGCCTTGATCTTGAGTATCGGTGTCAATTCGTCGACGAAGTCCTGAGCGTCGCTGAAGCTCCGGTAGACGCTTGCGAACCGGACAAACGCAACTTGATCCACCTCCCTTAAAAATTCCATACACAAGTTCCCAATCTCCTCGCTGGAAACTTCCTTCTCGTAGTTATCTAAAATGTGCGATTCAATGTCGCCGACCAGTTTTTGAATCTCCGCCGAGTCGATTTTCCGCTTCCAGCACGCCGCTCGAAGTCCGCGCTCAATTTTGACACGGCTGAAGTCCTGATTTGTCTGGTCTCGCTTCCGAACTTGTAGCAACCCCTCGACTCGTTCGTAGGTCGTAAACCGTCGACGGCAATGATTGCAAAAACGCCTCCGTCGAATCGCTTTACCATCCTCAACGATTCTGGAGTCTCGAACTCCGTCGTTATCACTGTAACAATAGGGGCATCGCATGAATTATGCTGTCTGGAACGCTAAATGGAATGAACAAAGCTTTCCGCCCATTTTCGCAGGGAGGCAACAATTGTTCAACCCGCGGCCGTTCGATTTAGCCTTAGTCGAGTTCTTCGCCAGCAGTCGTGGCGGAAGCTCGGTTTTGAGATCGCAAGAATTTGCCGTCACGACTACAATGTGTGGCAGATCATTGAAAAAGTCGACGCATTGTGCGTCCATCAACCCGCAGAACCAGTAGCTATCATGTCATCCACCGAAGACTCCACCGCACTCAAAAAAGAATCGACAATGCGGTCCTCGCCAGCCGTTCTCCCTCTTTTGCTCGCAGGCGTGTTCATGGTGGTTGGGATTTGCGTTCTGCTCATCATCGGTAGGGAAAAAGCTCGCATTGTCGGCCAAACCATCACCGAGATGGACATTCAACCACTTCTCAACACCGAATCGCCGATCACCGACGCGGATATGAAAGGCAAAGTCGTCGTCCTGCATTTCTGGGGCTATTGGAATCCAGATTGCATCAAGGAACTTCCGGACTTTGTCAAAACGCAACGCGCGTACAGCCAAGATCCCGAAGTGCTTTTTGCGAGTATTTCTTGTAGCAACGACAACAAAGAAACGCTTGACTCCCTTAAGTTTTACACCAATAAATTCCTTCAGAAATTTGAAGCCAACGATCTCCCAGTCTACACTGACCCTGCCCCTGCCGAATTTTCGAGAACTCGCGTTAGTCAACTGATGACCGCTGGTGGATTCTCGTACCCCACAACGCTCGTGGTGGATGGAGCCGGACGGGTCGTCGATGTGTGGCGTTCCATCGTGCCCCCAAATGCCTTGACCAAGGCAATTGAAAAGGCAAAGCTGGCCAACAGAGCCCAACGCTAACATGACGCAGCCAGCCAAGCCGACCATCGCCGTTACCATTGGAGATCCAACCGGTGTTGGCCCTGAGATCATCGTCAAGTCGATTGCAAGTGGTCAACTGAACGCACATTGCAAGCCATTGGTACTGGGACGCCCTGCCATCCTTAAGCAGGCCGCACAAACTTCCGCAATCGATCTCGAGATCATGGAAGTGGATTCGGTCGATGAGTGGCTGACGAAGTCAAGTGCGCCGAATTCTCAAACCGTTCCGTCTCTTTGGTGCCTTGTGACTGGGGACGCGGAAGCGGATGATGCTACCAAACCGAGTGTTGATATGCGAGGAGGACAGCTTGCCTACGATTGCTTGGTCCGAGCCACTGAATTGGCCATGGAACGCCAAGTGGATGCGATCGTTACCTCGCCGTTACATAAAGTTGCGTTGCATGCGGCTGGTCACGATTGGCCGGGACACACCGAACTCCTCGCTCATCTTTGCGGCGTCAAGGAACATGCGATGATGTTATACTTGCCACCAGGTCGCCCTCGTCATGGGGGTGCAGCAGGCTTCGGAGTTGTGCACGTCACTTTGCACATGGCACTCCGGGAAGTTTTTGAGCACCTGACGATCGCTAGCATCGGCGAAAAGATCGGTTTAGCCAACGATGTTTTCAAACGCATACGCAAGTCGATGGGCCTAACCGGCGCACCCCGGATCGCGGTAGCGGGCCTCAATCCACATGCCGGTGAGAGCGGTCGTTTTGGCACGGAGGAGCAAACCATCATTGCCCCAGCCGTCATGATGGCCAGGGAAAGTCAAATCGATGTGGTGGGGCCGCTGCCGGTCGATACGTTGATGCCCAAAGCAGTCGATGGTGGCTTTGATGCCGTGGTTGCCATGTACCATGACCAAGGCCACATTGCGTTGAAACTGTTGGATATGTTTGATGCAGTGAATGTAACGCTCGGGCTGCCCATTGTTCGAACCAGCGTGGCCCATGGAACAGCCCATGACATCGCTTGGCAAAACCGCGCGGAATCTTCGGGGATGATTCAAGCCGTCATGACCGCAGCGAGGCTAGCCACGACTTGAGCTCACCGTTTTTCAACACGCTCTTTGTGTGCTTAGGGACCGCAGCCCTGGCAACGCTGCTTGGCCTGTCGCTCGCTCTGCTTACGGTTTGTTTTCGAGTCCCAACGCATCGATGGATGTCCACCATCGCGCTTAGCCTGATCCTGATACCCATCTATGTGCAAGCAACCGCCTGGAGCGCGGGCTTTGGGGTCCAAGGATGGTTGCGATTGAGCCAGGTGGCGGCAGCTCTTTCGCCGCGTACCGCCGTCGCTTCCGTCGTTTGGATTCATGCCATGGCGGCCACCCCCGTTTGCTTTTTGCTGTGTGCCTTGGGTGTCAAGCGTTCCTTCGATTCCAACTGTCGGCAAGCCCTGCTCGATTTCGGTCCGTGGTTTGCGACGTTTTCTGTGCTGATTCCGAAGCTCTGGCCCTGGATTGCGGCGGGCGCGATCTGGACGATCGCCATGACTGGAAACGACATGGTGGTAACCAATTTGTTTCAAGTTCCTACCATTACGGAGACGGTGTATCAACAAGTTCAATTCAATGAGCTAGACAAATTCGCCATTGGACAAGCCTGTTCGTTTGCGATTGTGATCGGAATTGCGGTGCTAATTCTGGCTTGGCGATTTCAATCGCGAATAGGGGGCGAGAAGTCGGAGCAAATGTTTTCGGGCTTTCAAGCGTTTGAACTGCGAGGAGTATTTCGATGGCTGGGGGCCGTACTCGGATGGGTGATCGTTTCGATGGTTGCGCTCATTCCATTTGCGAACTTGATCGTGAAAGCGGGCTATTTTGCGACCATGGACAACGGTGAGATTCGGCGCGGTTGGTCGGCGTTGGTGTTGGTTGAGTCCATCGTACAATCGAGGACCTTTCTGAATGAGATCGGTTGGAGCGTTCAACTGAGTTTTTACGCGTCTGCGTTAGCGCTAGTTCTGGGAGTTGGGTTGGTCGGATGCGTGAAGGCTCAATGGTCCACATGGCTCGCCATTGGACTCATGGCATTTCTGCTCGCACTCCCTGGCCCAATCATCAATTTGATGATTATTTCACTCTTGGATCGGCGGGAGCCGGCGTGGGTTGGTTTTCTGGCTGATCGCACGTTGTTTGGGCCGATTCTTGCGTTGCAAAGCAGATGTTTGCCAATCGTGTTCGGAGTGCTGTTGCTTGCGAAGAAGCGGTTTACTACGAACCATGACCGGCTGTTGCAATTGGACAAGGGGCTACCTTACCTGACGCGAACCTGGATTCTACTGAAGGCCATGTGGAATCCACTGTTCGTTGCCTTGGTGGTCGCCTTTTTTGTGTCCTTCGCAGATCTATCGAGCTACCTGTTGGTTCAACCACCTCAAGTCACAACCGTGGCCATGCGTATGTTCGATTTGCTGCACTATGGCATCAAGAACCGAGAATCCGGCCTGGCCCTGACATTGGTGATCGCTGGCGCGATTCCGACCTTGCTCTTGGTTCGGCGCATGGATTGGTGACCGTGAGAATAGTGGTCCGTCAAACTCTAGTTTTAGGATCAGCCGCAGTGCGCTAGCACGCGGTTTAGTCGGTGAAAACCGGACGCTAGCGCGTTCCGGCTGATTTGCTTAACTCTAATCTTTGATCCTGACGGGCATGCACGCATGTGCTCGATCGTTTTAGCGTGGTCGGTGCATGCGCTTACTACTCGCCCTGGGTGGTAACGGGAAGTTCGCCTGGGTAATAGCCCCAGATGGAAACAAGGTGGAGCTTTGGGAACCACCAGCCGGTCGATAAAACCGATATAGTTGCTCAGCATTGCCCACCAATCGTCGAATCGTATTTGCAATCAGTTTCTATCGAACGCTCGGAAGGCGACATCGCTTTTTCAATTGATATAACAATAGGTGCCAGTAACAATAGGTGCGAGGCACGAATGGTGCTGTCTTCCCAACGCTTCTCCTTTCCATTTTCGGTGCGGCGGTATTTAACATCGGTGCGTTTCTTGGCAGCTTTCCGATCCAATTCCTTAGCAGCCATTCGGTAGTGATCACAGCAGAAGACTTGGGCGGGATGATTGGGCGTAAAAATCCGATTGCAGGACTTGAGTAAGCAGCTGCATTGGGTTGTGGCCAGCTTCGAGTCTTGCGAAGCGACTGGAATTGGATCAGGATTTGAAATGGGCAAGCGGGATGTGGTCCCGTAAGTCAAGTCTCGCTGTTGAGTTCTAGCTCTTCAGCGAGGCGTTTTTATAGAATTGGAAGAGAACGCCCAATCACTCTAATTGCCACGCCACCGATCCGCGAACAGAAAATCGCAGCCACCCAAAGCCACACCGCGAAAATGGCTCAACACCCAACCGCGATTGATAGTATACGCGTTGGGATCAAGTTTACCTGGGAATATGATCGCAGTATTCACGCTAGACACATTGTTACCAACCACGGCGGGAAGATCCTATTAGATCGTGGACTAGACGTGTTTCAGCCGTACGACAATCGCGACGCCTTTTCCCTAGCAACGCGCTTGCAATCCCAACGTCTTTGCAAGAAGTTTGAAGTGACTTTCTTGCGATTCGTCGACGCTGGGGACAGGCAAACCTAGTCGGAAAACCCAATCACACGGCCAACGAAATTCGCAACCTCCGCGTTTTTTGGCAAGCTGCGATGTGAAAACTACCAATCATAACCCGATACGTAAGTGAGGGACCTGTGAAATTGTCCCTCGCTTACGCGTCGGGTTGGGATACTCCACTCTGCTGTTCGCCTTTAGGCGAGCGATAGACCACCATCTTGAAGTTTGCTGTCAATGGCGGTTGGCAAAGTAAGCCGCTTGTTGCAAAATGCAGTACAAAATCGAATTGCGCAAGTTCAGTTTTTTCCAGTTTTGCAGTAAACGGTTCAAAGAATGGATTTCGAATGGCTAAGCGGGCTGCCAAGAATCAACCGATGTTGTGTGGTTTTGATTCACTGTTTCCAGAAGTAACGCCACCGGCTGAATCCTTGCTACCCGCAGACGCGTCGCAAAAAGAAACAATGCTGAACACGAATGCGCCGGTTAGTGACCTGTCTTCGCAGAGCGTGCGGACCAAGCCTCCCTTCCCTACCGAAGGAGATTTGGTCATCCTGGTCGACTCTCATTCGCTCATCTACCAAGTCTTTCATGCACTCCCTGCCATGACTAGCCCTCAAGGAGTCGAGGTTGGCGCGGCCCATGGTTTTCTTCGTGACATCGCCAATCTTCTGGAACAATGGAAGCCCGATTTTCTCGTCTGCACGTTTGATGTCTCTGAAAAGACATTTCGCAACGATCTGTATGATCAATACAAAGCCAACCGCGAATCGATGCCAGACGCCTTGCGCGAGCAAATTCCGATCATCCATCGATGCCTTGATACCCTGGCCATTCCCCAAGTCTCCGCCCCTGGTTTCGAAGCGGACGACATCATGGCCACCTTGGCTTACCAAGCCGAGCAGCAGGGGGCTCGCGTCTTATTGGTCACCAGTGATAAGGACTGCAGACAATTGATTTCGGACCGAGTGCAAATGCTCAATGTTCGCAAAAACGAAGTCTTCGGCGAACCAGAACTGCGAACCGTCTGGGGGATTCGGCCCGATCAAGTCGTCGATTTTCAAGCGCTCGTTGGCGATTCTGTGGACAATGTCCCCGGCGTACCTCAGATTGGGCCAAAAGCTGCCCAGCAGTTGCTCGAGCAGTTCAATACGCTCGATGAAGTATACGACAACATCGATTTAGTGACCGGCGAAAAACGCAAAGAAAACTTGAGGAACAATCGGGACCTGGCAATATTGAGCCGCGACTTGGTTCGGCTAAGTCGAGAATGCCCGATCGATTTGCCATGGTCCAAAATGCGACCCGGTACTTTTGATCGCAACCAAGCCATGGACTTGTTTCGTGAACTCGGATTCCGAAAAATCTCCGACGCCTTTGTGTCTCTGCTCGGCACGATTGAGCCCGCCGTTGCGTTCCAACTTCCGACCGATGGTTATCGTTTGATTGACCAGCCAGACCAGTTGCTGAAGTTGGTACAGGAACTCGCTGCGATTGAGACGATCGCCATCGACACCGAGACAACATCGACGCGTCCGCGCGATGCAGAATTGGTTGGAATAAGCCTATCTTGGGCCGAAGGGAAAGCGGCATACCTCCCCGTTCGCGGGCCTGAAGGTTCGACGCTGTTGGAGCTTGAGTTTGTCCAAGGGTTACTGGCCCCTCTTCTGGCAGATACCAGTAAGATCTTTGTCGGACAAAACATCAAATACGATGCGATCGTTTTGCGATCACACGAAATGCCGATTGCGGTCATCGGATTTGACACCATGGTCGCGGACTATCTGCTGGACGCAGGTGGACGCAATCATGATCTGGATGACATTGCCAAACGTTGGCTTGGACAAACCAAAATCACGACCGAGTCTCTCATAGGTTCAGGCAAAACTCAAATCACGATGGACCAAGTTCCCATCGCGGTCATTGCCGCTTATGCATGCGAGGATGTCGACGTTCCCTATCGTTTGGTCGCCCCGATGAAGGAACGATTGCGGGATGAAAAGTTGATCGATGTGATGCAGAGCCTCGAGATTCCACTCATGGGCGTGCTGGCCGAATTGGAATACGAGGGGATTCGAATCGATAGCGAGCGGCTTAAGCAATTGGGCCGTGAGTTTCAGTTGAAAGCGGACGCATTGCGAGGCGAAATCATGGCGTTGGCTGGGGAGGAATTCAATCCGGATAGCCCCAAGCAACTGGCGTACATTCTGTTCGAAAAATTCGGGTTGCGAGTGGTCAAGAAGACAAAGACAGGACCAAGTACGGATGCAGAGGTATTGGATGAACTCGCTTCGGAACATCCACTGCCAGCTAAGATTGTCGAATATCGGCAATTGACCAAGCTCATTAACACCTACGTTGAATCACTGCCTCGATTGATCAGCCCTCGAACCGGTCGCCTTCATACGTCGTTTCGTCAAGACATCGCTGCCACCGGCCGGCTGAGCAGTGTGGAGCCAAACCTTCAAAATATTCCAGTCCGGACCCCTGAGGGAAGATCGATACGATCGGCCTTCTTGCCCAGAGAGATCGGTTGGTCTCTGATGACTGCCGATTATTCGCAAATTGAACTGCGCGTCTTGGCCCACTATTGCGGTGACGTTTCGCTACATCGAGCATTTCAAGAGGATTTCGATATCCATACGAGTGTGGCTGCCCAAGTGAACGGTGTGGAGCCGAGCGAAGTCAACAGCGACATGCGTCGCAGCGCCAAGGCCGTTAGCTTCGGCATCATCTACGGCCAGAGTCCCTTCGGGCTCGCTAAAGCGCTTGGGATATCAAGAACGGACGCGAGTACCTTTATCGACGCGTATTTTGCGAAGTACCCAGGCGTCAAGGATTTCATCGCGTCGACGTTGATGGACTGCCGGCGAAACGGTTACGTAGCTACCCTGTCGGGCCGCAAGCGATTCCTGCGAGGCATTCGAGACTACGCGGCCCTGCCTGACCCAAAGAAAAAGCAGTTGCTTGAACCAGAACGCATGGCTATTAACACTGTCATCCAAGGCTCCGCGGCCGACATGATCAAGCTGGCTATGATCGCGCTTCAAAAAGAAATGAAGTCGCTGGATTGGCCTGCCCGCATGCTGTTGCAGATTCATGACGAGTTGATCTTTGAAGTGCGAGATGACTATGTGAACCCGCTTGCGACGGTGGTTCGCGAAGTCATGACGACAGTCATGCCGTTGAGCGTGCCACTCAAGGTGGATGTGAAACATGGTGGCAGTTGGGCCGCGTGTGAGTTGTTATGACGGATTCACAACAACTTCGTCCGCCATTGGTTATTGGTGTGGTCGGTGGGATTGCGAGTGGCAAGAGTCAAGTGACTCGACTGTTGGGCGAAATGAATGCCACCATCATTTCCGCAGATGAAATTGCACATCGCGTTTTGCTGGAACCAGATGTCATTGATGCATTAGTGAACGTTTTCAGCAATGCGATTTTAAGCGAAAGAGGCCTTCACCCGGATGGTTCGCGAGTCATTGACCGCAAAAAGGTAGGTTCACTGGTCTTTGGCGATTCGGCGGACAGCCAAAAGAAGCTCAAAAAGCTCGAAGCGATTGTCCATCCGCGAATTCGGCAGATCGCCAAGTCCGAATTGGACTCACTTAAAAAAGAAGCATCTGTACGCATGATCATCCTCGACGCGCCTCTTCTCATCGAGGGAGGATGGCTACCGTATTGCGATCGAGTGATCTTCGTCGATTCGCCGGATGCCTTGCGAAAACAGCGGGCGATGGAGCGAGGCTGGACCGTTCAAGAATGGGGCGATCGGGAATCCTCTCAGTTGAGTCTTTCCGAGAAAAGACTGCATGCAACGGACGTGTTGGTAAACGAGGGAACGCTCGAGCAGCTCAAAAAAAATGTTTCAAAATTGGTGGCAGGCTGGTCTCCAGCGTGATCTATCCGCTTTTCAACAAAATACGAGCAGCTTTCTAACACTTGGCTTCTCCAGGCCTTATACTTTAAAACTCGGGAGTTTATGGCGGAGCGGACAACCGTGGCCAGCGCCAAACGGCTAATGAATAATCCGATCTAGCTCGGCAGGAGCCTCGCCCTCCCTTTGTTTTTCACCCTTCGGTTCCATTCCCTCTTAAAGGTTTTTCATCATGCGAACGTTATTTGGCTGTGCCGTGGTTGCAGTTGCTACTTGTTTTACGTTACTTCCCAGTGCGGCTGTGGCCGAAGTTCCGAAGGTCGGCGATACGGCTCCGGATTTTGAAATGCAGGGTAGCGACGGCAAGACGTATAAGACCAAAGACTTTGTAGGCAAAAAGGCGGTCATCATTGCTTGGTTCCCACGAGCCTTTACGGGTGGCTGCACCAAGGAATGCAAGTCGATGAAGGAGTCGGGTGACTTGCTCAAGAAATACGACGTCGCCTACTTCACGGCCAGCACCGACCCGGTTGACAAGAACGCCGATTTTGCCAAGAGTCTGGAGCTCGACTATCCGATCCTTTGCGATCCCAAAGGTGAAAACGCAAAGAAGTTTGGCGTTCTAAGCACCGACGGCTCAAAGGCGTCGCGAACCACGTTCATCATCGGCAAAGATGGAAAGATTCTCGCCGTTGATTCCAAAGTCAACACCGAGAATCACGGGAAAGACTTAGCCGAACAACTGGAAAAACTGGGAGTTGCTAAAAAGAGTGCCAAATAGCAAGGGGAGTAACACGTAGCTCGTGTGGCATGTGCCTGAGGATGGGCTTCGCTCGTCCTCAGCGCACCCAAGCTCTGACTTCGTATTCGATCGGATGTCTAGACTAAAAGGTAACGATCCCCCGAAATAAATTCGGCGGCATTCATTCATGCCACTCTCGTTTACTTAACTAGGTCAATCGGCTTGATCAACTGGTCTTTGAAGAAGGTCGCAGGCTTGAATCCGAAATTGCTCGGTGTGTATTTTTTGGAGACGGTCGCGCTAGACTTGGCAGGAATCTTGCCCTCGAGCCCGGTCAGCCAGTAAGTGGCGTTCACCACCAAGCGCCGCAAGTCTTCACTTAGGAAATCGTTGGCGGCACCCATCGTCGTACAGAACAACCTTCCCGATTTTCCATCCGGCATTTGATAGTCCTTGGTCCAAGCCAATGGCATCATCGGATTATTCTTGGGCCCCTCAAGAGGTGGATCGGTCGGCTTCATGCCTTTCACGACTTGCCCTTGCAGCAATACCGTTACCGTAGACGGCAAATGCACGACACCGTACACATCCGACGGACCAAAGACGTCGCTTACACCTTTGAGAATTGGCAACGCTTTAGCGGCGTCCGGAATGACACCGCGGGTCGCTTGCGAAGCGTGATCGCCGTGGTGCGAAATCCAAGTCTCACCGACGATCTGTTGGCCAAAGCCCCCTTCCCATTCTTTGCTATTGAACGCCCATTTCTTGTACGGGGACTTGGAATCGCCAGGGAAGTTGAAGGCATGTGTTGACGTCCGCAGTGCAATGAGGGGTTTGCCCTCCATTACAAATTTCTCGAAGTGAGCCATCTGCCAATCGGGCAACCCTCGAAAGCGCAAGCACATGATCATGCCATCCGCGTCATCGAGATGGTGCAAACCCGGAATATTGGACTGGTAGTTTGGATCGACGGTTTGAGTGTCTGGATTGATCGAGGACAACACAACGCAATCATAACCGTGCTGTTCGGACAAGATCTTACCTAACATCGGCATCGATTCTTCCGAACGGTATTCTTCGTCGCCAGAAATCAGAACGATCTTTTTCCCCTTGCCTGGCAAGTTTGCTTCGGCAGCACCAGGCATGACAACCCACGGATCGACTTCTTCCCGCAAGCGTCGTGCCCAGATGTTGCGGAAGCGAGTCGAATTCCCATGGTCTTGCAAAAGGATTGCCCCAGTCGGTGGATGCGGCTTGTACTTTGCGACCGCTTGGTGCGCCATGGGCCCAATCAGTTCTTTGGCATTTTGAACGAGTACTCCATTGTGAAGGACCGTAGCCCGAGCTGGCTTGACCAACTTGTCGCCCTCAAAGCGAGGTGCTTCAAAGATAATGTCGTAGACATTCCATTGCCCGGCTGGCTTGGTCACGTTAACTTGCGGTGGGTACTGGCCGTAAATGGAACCGGCTTGACCGTCGGCATAAGTATTGTTGTCGTGGCTATCAAGGATTTGAATTTCGTATTTTTCCATAATGATGACGCCGCTGTTTCCTCGGCCCTGCGACTCTCCTTTTATGACTTCGGGTGCCGACCATTCGATATGCAATTGCATGTCGCCGAATTCTTTGCGAGTCACCATCGATCCGCTGTTGGCGACGGCTTCAAAGAATCCGTCGCCAACTTTCCAGGGCGCGGGTTCATCCTTTCTGCCAGCTCGCTTCCACTCCGATAAATCCTTGCCATCGAATAGAACCGTTGCGTCTGCGGGAGGTTGTCCGAGTGCCTCGCCGGGCTTGATGATGGTGGGGCGTGGTCGGTATTTGTCGTGAACGCGCCACTGGCTGTTGGGCAGAAGTGGAGTGTTGGTATAGCCCACGCCGGGCTCAGGTGGTGTCTGAGCAGCTACCTGCCCGACCATGGAGATCGAGGCAGCGGCTAGAAGAGAAAAAAGAGAAAAAAGAGAAAATGGAGCGGTTGGTGTTTGTCTCATAGGGAAGCTCTTAAAGGATCGTAGTGGTGTTCGGCGGGTGTGGCAAGTCAATCGTCGCGAACGACTCACCACGCCCTACGTAAACTCAGGGACGCGCCACACGAGAATTACTTGACTGGTTCGCTTTGCTTTCCGGCTTCGATGGCGAAGAGTCGGTTTCGATTGGCAATGTAAATCGAGTCGTTGGCTGCGACCGGAGTTGTATACAGTGCCGATCCCAGATTGATTTCAGCGATTTTATTGATCTTATCCGCGACCTCTAACTTGAAGATCGTTATGTCTCCATCTTCGTCCCCAATATAGACCTTGCCGTCGGCGATCAATGGGGAAGCCCAGGAGGGTGCCAGCATGTCGTACGTCCAATGGGCTACGCCTGTCTTGGCGTTCAGGCAATGCACCAGGCCTGAGAAGTCAGCTATGTAGAGCAGATCGTTTTTGATCGCTACGGTACCGCAAGTGCGATGCATCGTTGATTCAAATTGCGAATCGTTACCAACATAATGCCAAACGGCGGCGGAGTTGGGATTGTCACGCTCAACGTCTCCATCGGCAGGCACCATGGCTTGCTTGCGTTTCGGAGCAATCACCTTTTTCATGTCGCTTGAATTGAAGACTTGGGTTGGACTAACATCACCACGCTTAGTTGGATCGATGCACCACAGGTGACCGCCCCCTTCGCCGTGTTCTGGGTCTTCGCCGACAGCCACGTAAACCAAACCGTCGTAAATGACTGGAGTCGCGATAATGTGGTTTCGTGTTGCACCGTTGAGTCGGTAAATGGAGTTTTTGGGATTGCAATCGAACTTCCACAACATTTGTGATTGGGTGCCGTTGCCTTTAGGATCAAAGCTATAGAGCCAACCGTCCCCGCCGCCGAAAATGACCTGGTCTTGGCCGCCGAGGGTTGCCGAAGCAGGCGAAGACCATTGACCGTGAAGGATATTGGCGCCAGGTGTGTTGTCTGTCCAAAGCACTTTTCCGGTCTGCTTGTTCATGCAAATGAAGCTTGGGGCTTTTTCTTCGGGGACGTTCAAGTGACCATCATCCACGCCGTTGGAAGTATTGACGAACAATAGGTCACCAACAGCGGTTACTGAGCAACTGCACATATTGTGTTGAGACACATTGAGTTCGGACATCATGTCGAGTCTCCAGACGACATCGGCTTCGTCTTTGTTTTCGTTTGGCTCTTTGTTGAATGGGCCGTCGTTTTCGTTGTCGTTGAAACCTTCGGTATCTAGGCAAACGACTTCACCGCGGCTCGTCACGTACCAGAGTCGATCCCCTTCGATCATGGGTGCGCAGCAGATTCCTTGGTGCGGCCAATCATGAACGCGGCCAGTTGGGAGTTTTTCGCTGCTGTGTTGCCAAAGCAACTTACCATCCTTTTCATCGACGCACAGAAGAACGCCTAGGTCGACGGTGTTGGGATATCGCTTAATATAGCCGTTGCCATTGTTGGTGCCGACGTAGACTTTGCCGTTGGCGATGACTGGATTACCGTAAGTTTCCGAGCCAAGCGGCACGGACCAGCGGATATTCGCGCCGGTCTTCACGTTGAATGAGGTTGGCATGGGCCCAGTTTCGGGCACGTTATTGCGTTCAGGTGATCCTCCCCATTGCGGCCAGTCTTTGGCTCCGACCTTCATTTTCGCGATGCCGGCTTTTGCAACGGCAGTTGGGTCGTAGCCATCTGCGAACGCGGAGTGCGCCCCTAAACCACATAAAGTCAGAGTTGGGAGGAGGAAGAATCGCTTTACAGCCGATCGCATATTTGTTGCCTTGTTCGGGGGGTAATAGTTGAAATGGACCAATTTGTGGTCGAGATTCCGAAGGTGGTGGGAGGACCAATTATAGCCTATCGGGTGCGGACCGTGGAATAGTGTCGAATCGCAGGACTTTTTCGGCCAGTTTGGAAACGATAGGCCAATGTCCGATATCTTTGACGTGTAAGTTGTAATTTCATTGCTTGCTCGCAAACTAAGGCCAAAATACAATTGTGAGCTAATTAAGCCGCTGCTTTTTGTCTTCTTCACCCATCTTCACCCAGAATCCCCCCATTTCATGACAAATCATTTTTCTCGCCGTAATTTCATTTCCACTGCGACAGTTGGCTTGGGCGCAGCGATGGCGTTGCCGAATGCTTGCCTATTTGCGCAAGGTGACAAGCCAAAGCCATTCAAGATTTCGCTGGCACAATGGTCACTTCACAAATCGCTTCAAAAAAAGACACTCGACAATTTAGACTTTGCCAAAGTTGCGAAGGAGAAATTCGGAATTCTTGCGGTTGAGTATGTGAACCAATTCTTCAAGGATAAGGCCAAGGACGAGACCTATCTGGCTGAAATGAAGAAGAGAACTAGCGATCTAGGTGTTACCAATGTTCTCATTATGGTGGATGGTGAAGGTGATCTTGGCGACATCGACGAGCAAAAGCGAACGAAGGCAGTCGAGAACCACTACAAATGGGTCGACGCTGCCAAATACCTTGGATGCCACTCGATCCGAGTCAATGCAGGGACGAAAGCGGAGTACGAGGAGGGCAAGAAACTCGCAGCGGACGGACTTCGTCGACTATCCGAATACGCCAAGCCATTAGATATGAATGTTATTGTAGAGAACCACGGAGGATTGAGTTCCAATGGCAAATGGCTATCCGAGACCATTCGAATGACGGGCTTAGCCAATTGCGGAACGCTTCCCGACTTCGGCAATTTCTATGAATACGATCGCTATCAAGGGGTTACCGATCTGATGCCCCTTGCCAAAGCGGTCAGTGCCAAAAGCTACGATTTTGATGCCGAGGGCAACGAGACGAAGATCGATTTCATGAAAATGATGAAGATCGTTATGGATGCAAATTATCACGGCTGGGTTGGAATCGAGTACGAGGGATCCAAGCTGAGCGAAGACGATGGGATCATGGCGACCAAGAAACTACTTGAAAAGTGCATGGCTGCTTTAGGCTAAGGAGTCGCAAAACAACAAATTACCGGTGGCACGGGCGTCCCGCCCGTGAAAACGCAGCACTCGGGCGAGACGCCCAAGCCACTTATTGTTTAGCAACGCCTAAGGCAAGCTGCGATTTAAAAACTACCAATCGTAACCCGACACGTAAGTGAGGGACCTGCGTAACCCGATACGTAAGTGAGGGACCTGCGTAATTGTCCCTCGCTTACGCTTCGGGTTGGGATATCCCAATTTGCCGCTCGCCTTAGAACACGAAATGCCAGACTCCGTGGATCAAGAATTTCAAAGCATCTTGTTGGTGGACGACAGTTTCGTGCTGCGCGATCGATTGGCAATAGCCTTTCAGGAACGAGGCTTTCGAGTGGTGGTTGCTGGCACTTGCGACGAAGCGGTCGAATTGTACAGGCATGACCCAACGGAATTGGCTGTGGTTGATTTGAGAATGCCTGGACGAATCGGATTGAGCATTATTGCGGACTTGAAAGCCATTCGGCCCGACGTGCAAGTCTTGATATTGTCTGGCTTTGGAAGCATTGCGACGGCGATTGACGCCATCCGATTGGGTGCGGTCAATTTCCTGCCCAAGCCAGCCGACGCGGACGATATCCTCAACGCTTTCAAACGCGGTGGGTCCGAAGTGCAGATCGTGGTCAACGACGAGCTGATCCCGGTGCCGACATTGGCTCAAGCGGAATGGGAACACATTCATCGTATTCTGGCCGATTGCAGCAACAATATCTCTGAGGCAGCACGCAGGCTAGGAATCCATCGTCGTTCGCTTCAGCGGAAGCTTCGCAAGCGAGCACCGTGAAGGAAACACACGAAAGAAATCACTGTTGTACCCACCCATCGGCGGTGCGAGTACACCTGCTCTGGAAGTAATCGTAATCGATAAATTTGATTACGATTACTGCACCAATCGCAAGTGATTGAGTAGGCGTCGATCTTAAGGCGGGCCGATTTAAATAGTAGCGGAAGCTGTCAAAGCTTTCGTGAATGCTGGACGCCAACGAAATGCTTGACGCATTCCGCTACTAGGGAACGCTAGCGAAAGTGTTTCGCGGCCCAGCTTAAGATCGACGCCATTGAGTACGAGTTCGCTTACTTGCTTTCGCTCTTAATTCGCATGCCGTAGAACGACTGCCAAATGAAGATGAGTGCAATGCTACAGAAACCAATGGCAAGCCACATCCCGAGGTTTGGCCCTCCCTTGGTCTCCTTCAGCTTCACCGCCAGTTCGACCGCCAGCAATCCAAACAGCGTCGTGAATTTGATGACTGGATTCAAGGCCACGCTGGAAGTGTCCTTGAACGGGTCGCCAACCGTATCTCCGACCACGCAAGCGTCATGCAAAGGGGTCCCCTTCTGCTTGAGCTCGACCTCTACAATCTTCTTGGCGTTATCCCAAGCACCGCCAGCATTGGCCATGAATATGGCTTGGTAAAGGCCAAAGATGGCGATAGAAAACAAGTAGCCGACGAAGAAGAATGGTTCGATAAACGCAAGACCGAGCGTCATGAAAAATACGGCCATGAAAATATTAAACATTCCCAACTGAGCGTACCGAGTGCAGATCGCAACCACTCGCTTGCTATCCTCAACCGATGCTTTGACTACGCCATCGAGTTTGATATTGGCTTTGATGAACTCGACCGCCCGATAGGCCCCCGATGTAACCGCTTGAATAGACGCCCCGGTAAACCAGTAAATGATCGCTCCCCCCGAGATTAGCCCTAATACAAACGGGGCGTAAAGCAAGGACAGCTTCTCCTGATGCATCGTCAAGCCATGAGTCAACGACATGATGATGGAGAAGATCATCGTAGTCGCACCGACGACCGCCGTGCCGATCAGAACCGGCTTGGCAGTGGCCTTAAAAGTATTGCCAGCCCCGTCATTTTCTTCCAGCAAATGCTTGGCCTCCTCAAAGTTGGCCGTGATTCCGTATTCGGACTTGAGCTGAGCGTGGATGTTGGGGACCTGTTCGATGAGCGAAAGTTCGAAAACGCTTTGCGCGTTGTCGGTGACGGGGCCATAGGAATCGACCGCGATGGTAACAGGTCCCATCCCCAGGAATCCAAACGCAACCAAACCGAATGCAAAGACCGCTTCGGCCGCCATCAGTTTTCCGAGGCCTTGAGTGGAAATTCCATAGGAGATGGCCATCAAGCCGACGATTCCCGCTCCCAGCCAAAGGCAAGAAAAATTACCGGCAACCAACCCCGATAGAATGTTGAGCGAGGCGCCCCCTTCGCGACTGGATATCACAATTTCCTTGACGTGTTTCGACGAAGTCGACGTAAAGACCTTGACCAATTCGGGGATCAACGCACCGGCAAACGTTCCGCACGAGATAATCGTGGAAAGCTGCCACCAAAGCTGAGTATTGCCTTCCAGGCTTGGAATCATTACATACGACACAGCGTACGTAATGAGGATCGAGATGATACTGGTGATCCACACGAGGCGCGTCAGGGGCATCTCGAAATCCATCTTTGCGGCGGATTCGTATTTCGATTTCGTCCATTGTTCGTTGATGTAGTAGGAAACGAACGAGGCCACAATCATCATGACTCGCATGACGAAAAGCCAGACGAGCAATTGCACTTGAATGGTCTCATACCCAGCGCCAGCAGACGTCGGGTTCACCGCTAGCAAGATAAAGGTGATCAATGCAACGCCGGTAACGCCGTACGTTTCGAAGCCGTCGGCACTTGGACCAACCGAGTCGCCCGCGTTGTCCCCCGTGCAGTCTGCGATCACCCCAGGGTTGCGTGCGTCGTCTTCCTTGATCTTGAATTCAATCTTCATCAAGTCGGAGCCAATGTCCGCGATCTTGGTGAAGATACCACCGGCAATTCGCAGTGCGGCTGCACCAAGACTTTCGCCGATGGCAAACCCGATGAAACAAGCTCCTGCGAACTGTCGAGGAACAAAAAGCAAAATACAAAGCATGATCAGCAACTCAACGCTGATCAACATCATGCCAATGCTCATGCCGGCTTTGATCGGAATGGCGTACACAGGGTATGGCAGCCCTTTCAGACTTGCAAAGGCAGTTCGCGAGTTGGCGAACGTATTGACGCGGATGCCGAACCAGGCAACGCCGTAACTCCCAAGGATTCCAACGATACTAAAGCAAACAATGATTCCAACGACGCCGGCCGATAATTCGATAAGCCATCCAAAGTACATAACGATGACAATAGCGATAAAGGCCCAAAGCACGGCCATGAACTTGCCTTGATTGATAAGGTACGTCTTGCAAGTCTCGTAAATGAGCTCAGACACCTCAAGCATGGATGCATGCACGGGCATATTCTTAAGTTCGCGATAAATGAGCATTCCAAAGCCCAAGCCCGCCACACATACCAGCAGTCCCGCATAAAGCAGGTACGTGCCGGGAACACCTACGAAATTTGTTCCCCCCAGATCGGGCAGTTTCAAGTTAACTTCCCCACCCGGCACGTGGGCTGGCACCTCGGGTGCTTGGGCCTCGGGTGCTTGAGCCATCGCATTATCTGAGAGTAAGAATCCAAAAAAAAGGGTGATCGCCAAAGTGGCCAAAATCTTTTCAATCGCTCCGCGTTTGTACATTCGGTGCTTTCCTAAGAAACGAGTGGGTCAAAACTATTAAGACGGTAGGCTAACCACTCTTTGTTCAACGTTCAACACGGTGACCATGCCTTTTGGGTGTTTTCTTCGCTTTTATAGTGCTTTTAACGCAAAACGAATGGCCGTACGGTGTTATGCTTGTTGACCAGCAGTTGACGCGGAATTCGTGGGAATCCAGAACTGCGATGAATTCTCACGAAGTTGGCGAGGCTGTGAATTTATTATTGTCGCCTTTCGCTCCGCGAAAGTGCGCCTAGATAACGCACTTTTGCGGAGCAAAAGGCGACAATGTTTTGCACATTGCGAATAAATTCACAGCCACATCGTGAATGCCCGTTCCATATAAAAAAGGTGATCGATCCCATGAATTCAGATTATCACTGGTGGCATCCGCCCGTCACGCGGCGAACGGCCATTCAAGCTGGCTCCATCGGTATCCTCGGTCTTGGAATCAACCATTTGGCTGGCCTTCGTCAGGCTCAAGCGACAACTGCGGACTTATCCTTTGGTAAGGCCAAGTCTTGCATCTTTATTTTCCTCTCAGGTGGCTTAGCGCAACACGAGAGTTTTGACTTGAAGCCGAACGCGCCTGAGAATGTCCGCGGTGAGTTCAAGCCGATTTCGACTCGCACGCCAGGCTTGCAGATTTGTGAACACTTGCCCATGTTGGCGGAACGAAGCGACCTGTGGGCACTTTGCCGTTCGCTAACGCATAGTTCGAACGACCATTCCGTCGCGCACCACATCATGTTGACTGGTCATACGCAGTTGCCAACAGGCTTCAATCCCAATGGTTCCAGTCGCACCGACCGACCGTCCATTGCGTCGGTAGCTGGTTACGCCACCAAGGCTCGGAACAACTTGCCGACGGCCGTCATGCTGCCCGAGCGACTGGTTCACTCGACAGGCAGAATCATACCGGGGCAACATGCTGGCGAAATGGG
>JANPNA010000088.1:0-7372 GCA_031427235.1 Pirellula sp. | reverse complement strand
CGCAACCAAGACAATAGGAGCCAAGTGATGTTTCCAATTCTTACCCAGTGGTTGAGCTACTATCTGAGCGGACTCAAGCATTGCCTGCGTGCGGGCAATGGACTAACTCCGCTGGCTGTCCTCTATTTTTCCTTGTCGATGTTGTTAGCCATTTTGGCCGCGCTCAGCAGCGCGTGGTGGCAGGCCACTACAGCCCATTTGAACAAGCATGGATTCAATCGATTGACGATTGAGGCCACCGATGTATCAGGCCTGACCAATCAGGTCTTGCGATCAGTGCAAGAGAAATTTCCTGCCCAATCAGGCTTTCGGGTTGTGCCGCAATACACCACGATCATTTACATGATGGCGGCCGATGGCACCTACAAACCCTTCTTGGCCACGAGCACCGTCACAGACGGTCCTCTGCTAATGGAAGCACCCCAAATCCAAGGATCCAGTTCGCAACGAACAAACATCCAGACTCCGCTTGTTAACCAGATACATGACGGACGATCTGTGGTTTCAACAGAACCGGGACTGATTCTCTCGCCCGACATCGTTCGTCGACTCGGTTTCGCAAACCAAAGTCAGATTCCAGAAGCGATCAACATTCGAGCCACCCGTGCCGGTCATCCACAAGAACAATGGAACGTCAGTTTGCCGATAGCGGGAATGGTCGGTGATTTGGGAAAACTCGGTGTCAGGGTTCCGTACGATACAATGCTTTCGCTCCGTCGATTTCAATATTTCGGTTCTGCTGGCGTTGAGCAATCCGTTGCCCATGCAAGCACCCACAGCCGTTCCAACATGAAAAATTTCGGCGAGTTGGAAATCAACGCCATTTGTTTGCAAATCCCAGCCGAGGTTTCCTTTGAAAGTGTCATCGCAAGGGTCAAGCAGATCGACCCGACGTTTCAATTGAGTTCACCCTGGTTTGAACAAGGGAAGCAGCGGAGTCTCTTGTCGACGGCGCTCCGTTTGGCAGGCCCGTTACTCACAATTTTGATTGGTTCCAATGCGATCGTGCTTTTCGTCTTGGTCTATCAAAAAGTAGCGAGCGACACATTGCAACTAGCGATGATGAAGTTGAGCGGAGCTAGTAGTACATCGATCCTCGCCTGGTATGCGCTGCCGTTAACGACACTCGCTGCTTTGACTACAGCTTGCGGTATTATTCTGGCAAAAGTTTTTGTCGCTTCGCAACTGCTGCCAGTTTTGGAATCAAGCACTCAGCAACCGCTTGCGGTTCGAGTCTCGTATATGAGTTTGTGGATGATGTTTCTGATTATGACCACATTCGTGCATTGTTCTTTGACCCAGAGGCAAACTAGGAGTGCCACCTTGGAATCGGCGTTGGGCTAGCGATTGTTGGATCGTTTTCCAAATGGTTGGCAGTTTGGATCAAATGCACGGCCACCGCTCTGTCAACGGCTTACGGCAACTAAGGCGAGCGGCAGTATAAAACATACCAAGACTCGTAGCTGGATTCGCAAGAATTCAGTGAGTTCTGAATTCTTGCGAATTCAGCGACGGTAGTTTTCATTCCGCCGCTCGCCTAACAACTAACCGTCGCGGCTCCGCCACGCTCGCTACGTGCCTACAGCCCTTGGCAACGCTCTTGACTTCAATTCCTAACTTTAGAATTCTGACGGACACAGGGCCAGAACCACGCCGTAGTAGTACCAGCGGTTCGACGGATCGTTCCAATCGCGTCGCGTCGACCCGCACTGCACGGCCACATCCCTCCAACCGCCGCCACGGCCCACGTGGTCTGAGCCAATTCTATCATCATTCAAGTGCAGTGGATCTACACCGTCCACAAGTCTGCGAGTCCACGGGGCGTATACCCACTTCCACACGTTGCCGGTGCTCTGGTGGATTCCCCATGCATTCGGCTTCTTCTCTTTTACACGGGCGGTGCGGCCTCTTTCATCGTTCTGCCCGGTGTGCACGTACTCCGATAGATTCTCTGATGTCACCTCTTGGCCATCCTCGTTTCGAAAATACAACCCCGTTCCTCCAGCACGTGATGCGTACTCAACCTGCGCTTCCCTTGGTATTACCAACTCCCAACTCCTGCCATTCTGCTCGAACTTGCGACCAACATACGTCATACCACTTCGAACGTATTCCACATACCAATGACAGTCCCACCATGACAAGAAGATCGCTGGCTGGTCGGCTCCTCAAAAGTCACGCAACCTCTCGTCGTGCGTTAGCCGTTTCGGTATCATTGTTCTCCACAGCTGGGCCCCCACAAAATTGTCATCAAACAACTGAAACTGCGCATTACTTAACGTCCACTTACAAATGCCAAATGGGGATAACTTCATAGGGACCGTTGATCCTGGCTCTCCCATTTCAAACTCTCCAGTGTCCAGGGCGTCTTCGACCATGTTCCCCTTCTCATCGGCGATCCTAACTTTATGCATTGGGTCGGCCAAGAAAACATAACTCGCAGAATCCAACAAGTCAGCAACCGCCTGCTGCGCCTGCTGTTGGGGTGGCAACGCCAAGTTCGACGCGGGTGCGGTCCCAGTCGTCATGATTTTATCATGTACGTCCCTAAACTGCTTTCCAAGTTCTTCCCGCAACATTTCTCTAAATCCCCCGAGCTCTGGTTGCCGACGAATCCAACGGTCTGCTATATACATCAACTCCGTCGGCCGCCGCTGCTGTTTAGACTGCGTTGGACGCTCGAACAAGACCTTAATCGAAGAGCGATATCGGGCAACGTCTACTTTCGAGGCCGGCATCTTGATCGTCGACTTCCAGATATTCTCCCAAGCTGGATCTCCATTATGCCCTAAGGCACAAAATAAATCGGAGGTCTCTCGCAGGTCATCGTCTGTGGAAAAGGTTGTCAGGTACCTGGCGACGTGCATTTCTTGAACTCGCCTGTTTTGAAAGGCCAGATAGTCGTTGCCAAATGCCTCGGTCGTGGCTCGATTGTTTAACGCGATGGTTTTCAATCGATTGATGGCCCAATCCCAGTGTTTTTTTGCATTACCTCGGGCGCGTGACTCAGCCCGCAAAAGCACTTCCTCAATTGTTGCCGAAAGACTTGCTCCACGAGGTTGTATACTCCGCCATTGACCTTCGAGAGCCATCTGAAACGCAACTAACCCCAATACGTTTTCAAGTATCTCAAGACGCGGGGCAGGATTGAGGCCAGTGTTTTGATCTTCTACTTTTTGTTCGTCTGTTCTCTTGTCCAGCGCTCGTTTGAGCAATGGCCCGGCCGTCTTCAAGAATAGATCGCTGGCAGAGACGAATTTAGGGATCGGCTGTTTATGCTCAATGGACTCTTCGATCAACCTGCGGATTTCTCGCAGGTTCATCGGTAATCCCAGTAGCTCGTTTTGTTCTTTATCTTCTCTATCTGCGAGCGTATCACGCCAATCGATCCCTATCTCCGTAAAGTCCGCAAAATATTTGTCTTGCTTTTCATCTATGAAGGGCTGAATTCGCAATCGCAGTGTATTCAAATCCGAGAACACTTCGCCGTTGTTGATCCATTCGTCGATCACATGTTGTCGGCCAGTGAAAATCCACTGGCACTTGGCAGCGTCAAGGTCCCGGTTGGAGGCGTTGGGATGAAGCATTTTCATCATCTTCGATTGGTCACTTAGCGAAAACTCATCCAAACGCGAAAACTCGTCCAAACCATCCACGATGATCACAACTCGATGTTGCTCCAAAGCGTCTCGGACCGTCGCTTCGCGGTCTGCTCGCTCTAGAGATGGACTCCAATCCGGATCCGAGCAAAGCTGGTCGATCAACTTTCCGACACCTGCGAACGGTAATGCCTTAGTCCACCGAAATACCAGTCGTGGCAAGCCATCTTCGAAAAAGGTATTAACTAGATCCGGATTGCACAACTGCTCTCGTAACCGTAATGAGACGACCGATTTGCCAGCTCCAGCCGTATCGTACAGGAAAAGATGCTTGGGATTTTTTTTCCCATTATTGGCCGAGATGACTCGCTCAGATTCAAGCCGCTTCCAAATGGATTGAAACTGATGCAAGTCTTGGCCCGCGACTTCCTCCTGTTTGTAGCGTTCCTCGCCGGCTGCGGGATGCTTGTGGACAATTTCCCACGACAGTTGTGGCATGACAAAGCGATCCAGCCGATCGGTGTCATTCTGCTTGCCTTCAAAGTCTGCTTGCTGGATCGAATTGACTTCGTTCTTCCATTGGTCACTAACCGCTCGCGAGAATTCAGCAATCCTGGCTTCGTGGGTTGAAAACTGCTTCCAGGCCGTGTCGAAGTTCGAAACTTCAATCAGTTTGTCGAATGGCGGATTTAGCGGTTGTGCAATCTCCTGGTTGTCGGCAACCACGAGATTGCTTATGTTCAACCGCTTCAACTCGGGAATGGCAGCCTTCTCGCCAATTTTTTCGACTGGTTTCAAGATAGCGATCTGATTTGCTAACTCTTTCCAGTCGAGCTGACCCGTTTTCCTATTGTGAGGACACTTAAAGGCTGCCGATGCGACGAGATCGTTGCGAAGAACCTGCCCTTCGTTCCCTTGAACTGACGTGAGGGCCAGCGCAAATGCCAACGTCGCGCTGGGACCCGTCAAGGGTCCGTACAAGAATTGGTGTCGCAATGGATGGGGTATCAGGTTGGTCCAGTTTGGGTTTCTAAATATTTCGTTCGGGCCAAGGAACCAGTCAGGAGTCCCATCGGAATAGTCCACGGGAATCAGGCTCCAGCGGTAATCGTGGTATCGCACTTTGGCGACACACACGGCCAACCAAGCGTTGCGGATCGCCTCCTGGAAATCGTCACCGATCTGCATGTAAGCAGCCGTATGTGGATGCGGGTATAGACTGCCGGCTACATCGGCAACAACGTTGGGGGATGATTGGTATTGCACCTTTTCGATACGTAGCTTCCAAAGGATCCCACGAATTCCAACAACCATCCCGTAGGTATCCCCAGCGTGCCATTGTCTACCATCCTCCAACTCGGTGCAAAAGTCTCGGTTCTCAATCCGAACATCGCTGAGTTCACAGAGGGTATCCACCAGAAATGCGACTGCGGGATCGAGGAATGAGCCATTCAAACCGGCAACTACCGATGCAACTTTGTCGGCGAGCTCTGGCTTGAGACTGTTGAGCTGACACCAAGCAACGGTTTTCGTTCTTGTCTTTTCGGTTTCGGCTTCACTCCAGACCTGAGTCTGCCAATATTCTTGATAGGCAGTGATCAGAGCTCTAAATCGATCGGCGAAGCTATCCGGCAAGGTGTCATACGAGTCGCGGCACAGGATCGTTGCCAGACGTAACTCGAGACCGCGAAGCAGACGATTTTCGGATTTGACTCTGGATCGCCCTGTTGCTACTTGTAGCTTCGCGAGCAACGAGTCATCGAAGGCATGAACATTGCCGTCTGCAAAAACCTGATCGTATGTTCCCACCAATCGATCGATGACCTTTGACTCCATCAATTCTCTACCGTGAGTGCGATAGGCTTCGATGAACGGGCATTGATTCGAACTTCGGCGGAGCGAAGGTAGGAGGAACTCCGCGAAGTTCGGAGCCAGGCGACATCTAAGTAGTTCTAGGTCGGTTTGTTGCTTTTCTAGTTCTTTAGCCAGAGTATCGGTGAAATGCTGGATGCCTTGTAACCAATGTCCGTAACTTCTTGCTTCAGCGAGTTTTTTGATCAGTTGGCCAGGCGGTAGTGAGGTGGTTGGCATTCAGGACTCAAAAAAGGGATTGGTTGGTCGCATCGCAAAGCCAGTCGGTCGGGCTCGTGCTACTGCATGGCTAAGAGCGGGGTCGCAACAAAGAGTAGCTCGGCACTCCGTGCCGAGAAAAACGGCACGGAGTGCCGTTCTACACTTTTGTAACAAACGTGCCTCCAAAGACAACCAACTCATTGTAAGCGAAACTTCTTTGCGAAAAGGGTGATGGGATGAGTGTCTTGGAATTGGCTTTGGACTTGGATGCAATCGACCAGCAGGCTCGTCAGATTTGGTGGGGACCAAGTCTTTCCGCGGTCATCTCTGAAATTGAACGCTTTCGCGAATATCCCTGTTATCTTCTGCCGATCATCCAGCATAGCAAAGATAGCTGCGATGCCATGGAATTGATCTTCGAACACTGTGAGGCTCGCGCCCGAATCAGTCTCTGGCACTCGCTGGATATCGCAGTAATCTGCTTGGGAAAGTCGCAAGACGGGACAGCGTTCTCTCAGCAGCTTGAAATTGTTCGCCGACTGGTGCTCCAGTATTTTCGCTGGATGCCTTGTAGCCATGTGGAGTTGCAGTTTCTTACGACACTGCAGAGGATGGGTTCTACTGATCCGATCCAACGATGCGTGGTTGATCGGAGCTTTCAATTTCTGCAACACCTAGTTCGGCAACTTGCGTCGCAGGAATAGTTCTCCAGAGGCTACGGACGATGCATTGGATCAAGTTCGTTTTAAACGTGCGCGACAGTCCGCGCAAGTGTTCTCTAAGAAAGCATCAATTTGCTGACGGAAGGCACCCACCGATCTAGTCTTGCTCCACGCACCCTAGCTACTCGCCTACCACATTCGCATAACACTGGGCCTCACTTGCCATGTCTTTAAGGCTGTCAATTCCGCGCGTTATCCGTTGTGCGACGGCTTCACGCGTTAAGTTCAACTTCTCCGCAATCTCGCGCTGCTTCCAGCCCTGTAGATGACTCAATTCGATCGCTTCCCTCTGTTTTTCAGGTAGCCTAGCAAGCCACTTATGAACTTCGGACGCAACATCCACTCTCTCTTGCGATTTGTCATCACAGAGTTCGTATTGTCCCTCTTCCTCCGATTTCGACGATTTCATGGTTTCGATCGAGATCGTTCGTCGTTCCTTGCGTCTTTGACGTCGTCGATGTCGCAAATGTTGAATTGCCTTTCGCTTCGCAATTCTGAAGATCCAAGTTGAAAATGCGGAATCTGCGTTGAAGTTTGCGATCCCGCGGAAGACATCCAGAAACACATTTTGTACAACATCCTCTTGATCCGGCACTCGGTCAATCAAGTCTTTGATGCAGTGATGGACCAGTGGAACATACAGGTCCATCAATTGCTCACCCAAGGTACACACGATGCACAGCCGCGCCGGGCCTCGAAGAGCCTTACGTCTATCTGCTCGGAAACCGCCGTCGCCTCCTTTCGAATCAGCGTGCCGACGGCAACATGGATCGTTCGACAATCTTGAGCCAACAAGCCGGCTGCCATGGTGGCCTGATGGTTGTCGACAAACGAAAAGATACAGTCGATACGCTCGCGTCCCAGCAAGAATTCTCGTACCCGCGTATCCTGGATACGATAGGGCAACCCACGCAGGGTGATCTCCGGGTTGTTGCGGTGAGTATGCCACAGCAGACTCTGAAGTTTCTTCTCGCGTCC
>JANPNA010000087.1:0-4902 GCA_031427235.1 Pirellula sp. | reverse complement strand
TTCCTCTAGAATAGATGGTCAGAACCCCTGCCGTGAAGCCAGGGGCTTGCAGAAAAGCACCGAATTACAAACCATTCGTGCGGGACGTAACGATTCCCCGCCGTGATGTACTTTGTCGCTGAGCGAGGCCCTCGCTCAGATTTCGGTAGCATGACCGGCCTGCTTTATTTCAAGCAGGAAACGGTTTGTTCTCGATCGCAAACTGCATGAACTGAATAATCTCCGCTGCTCCTTGCTCCCAAACTTGGCCAGCAAGTGCCGACAGTCGTTCGCGATCGATGTCCTTCCAATTTGCCGCCACAACCTGCCGCATGTCGACCGCATCCTGTTGCTTCTTTTTCCAGTCGCGATGTGGCGAGATATAGGCTGCGTATTTCGAAACAATGGCAGCCTCGATGGTGGGCAGTCGGTGACCGGTCTCCGCATCGACCCAAACGTGATCCTTTAAGATCGTAATCTGAAACGGGCTCCAGGGCATCATCAAGTCGACGACAGGTTTCGGTTTGCCAGCCTGGTCTAGATCGCCGCCGTCCATGAACCTAACCACTTGTGGCAAATTATGTCTTAGTAGTGTCGGCCATTGAGAAGCGATTGCCTTGGCCGCTTTTTCCCTTTGAGAAAAAGGGACCATAACATCGACATCTTGCGTCGCTCGTGGCATGGGGAGATACCCAACATACCCGTGCAATCCCATGAGGACCCAATTTTGAACGTCCGCGGCGACTAGACAATCGATCACTTGTTGAGGTGTAATATCCATTGCACCCTTTCGATGAGTCGAACGGTAGTAAGAAGTAAGTCGAGTACTCACTCCCATGCCGTAAGCGTGGCCTGACGGGCCAGTTGGATCGAGCGCATCATGCCCAATCCACCCCGTATATCGAGCCATGGCGGCATTGCGAGCAGCAAGAAACTCTGGCGTATGAAGTTCAGACATAGCGTTTATTGTACGCGATTCGGATCTCGATTGCACACCAATGTAGTGCGGTAATCGTGTGGCACGCCCCAGAGCGGCAGCGATGGGGCGGGAACAGCAACGCCATTCTCCAATCCGGTTGGCCGATTTGCATCTCATTCAAATTTAGTGGATCTGGATGGCGCATAACGCCCCGAGCTGTTCAATTGCGATTCTTGAACTTCCGATTCAGCTCGCCCAGCAAGGCTTCTAGCTCTGCCAAAGTTTTGTCTTGTAATTCAGGCAAGCTCAAAACTTCTGCATTCAATAACTGGGCTAGCAATTGAATTTGGCCAAGAATGACGCCTTTCTCGATACCCTTCTCGATACCTTGCTCGATACCTTGCTCGATACCTTGCTCAATACCTGCTTCGATACCTTCCTCGCGTGCCAGGCGTTCGATTGACGTTACGTAGGGCATTCTTTTCTCCTTTTCGATCGCATTCAAATTCATTCGAAACTCCTTCTGCAGTTCGACCGGTAGGTCAATAATCCAATCGATCACGCGGAACAATTGTCGCACTAGTTCCGCCGTCCAACCACGTTCATAAAGACCACGCACGATCCGTACTTTCCATCGCAGTCGATCCGGCGGCAAACCCTGCGTTGCCATCGATTGTAAATGGGCTACGATGATGGAGGCAAATGGATTCTGTGAAATCTCTAGCTGGTCTAACTGCGGGCGAAACTCGACTAATTTTACAATCGGGAACGCAAAATCCACTTTGCATCCCATCGTATCTAGCGAAAATCGGTTAGGACGCCATGCAGGCGATTCATCTCCCAAGACCGCCAAACTTACTAGTGGTCTGTCATACTTATCCCGGATTCGGCAGAAGCAGGTAAAGATTCGTTCTGCGAAACCCGCGGTTCGCTGGTTTTGGACTTCCATGTGAACCAAAAGCCACTCAAACTCCCCAGAGAGCAGTTTTACCTCAACCAGTTTATCGACGACTCGCAGTCCTACTTCGCTTTCAGGGGCGATCTGTTGTAGCTCTTTGTCCAGCATTTTTGGCGGAAAAGACCAATCGATCCTTTCGTGAATTGCTGGGAAGCAAAGAAGCATGAAATCCTCAAAAAGGATGTCAATCGCTTCCTTCCAAGGGCTATCGTATTCCGTCATAGTCGTCTACTCGTCGCTTATTCAATTTGTGCGTAATGCCTTCCATTCGGGCTCGCCCCGATGGAGGCAACAATTGGCAGCTACAAACAGGCAGAAGACTGCCGCACTCGGCTCTCCTTCGGTTTCACACCGGTGGAAGCAGGTATCTAAACCCGAAACAACTGGAACGATGGACCGCTTTCTTGGATCCCGCTTGCGGGCCCTTATGCATCCCCTTCCCAATCCATCATTCCTTCAAGACCGTCCTCTGGATTATCGATCAGTTCCTTAAGTCGAATTGCAAGTTCCGTGGGTAATCGTTCTAACCAAGAGACATCGATGAGTTCGACATCGAGCATGTCGCGCAGGTGCATCCGATCTTTAACGCGAAAAACATTTAGCTTCATTCGAACGAGTGCCTCCAACCTAAGCGTCCGAATGCAGTTTATCGACTCTATTTCATGAATTTCTGGTGTTGGCACTATGTCTGTGGCCCGAACTCTCTCTCTCTCTCTCGCAGGCTGGTCCGAAAATCAAGCTGGAACGCAGCACGTTTTCTTAACTCGAAACAAGCTACTGAAGCACGACGCGCAAGTTTTGAAGTTGCACACTTTTGGGATGTCGGACGGTCGAAAAATTTCATAAAAACGTTCGTCCGTCGCCAACGACCAGATACAATCAAATCAAACGAAGGAGTAGAACTGTGTCGGTGTTGATCCATAACGAAGCGTTTGCAAGTGAATTAATCTCGCAGCGACAGTGTAGAACGGCACTCCGTGCCGTTTTGCTCAGCACTCCGTGCCGAGCTACTCATTGTTGCAACCCCGCTATTTAGTCCTGAAGAAGCACGAGGATGTTGCTGCCCCATTCGGGGCGTCTTCCCACATTTCGGGCACGAACATTCTTCCATCACGCTCCATCACGAAAACACAGCGTACCTCGTGTGAGCAATTATAGCCCAACGGGCTTGAACATATTAGCCCCGGCAAAGCGCAGCGTCGCCCTGGGTATGCTCCATGTTCAACCCAGCGATCAATTCCCAGCAGCCTTGCTCAACTTCTTCGCCCCCTCGAGCGCCTCGGCAACCTGCTCGTTCCCCGGCAGCTTTTCAAGCAAAAACTCGTAACATTCAATCGCTTCTGGAAATTGCTTGTCCTTCAAATGCAAACTCGCCCGATCGGACCAAGCGACCAGAATCTCAGGCGAAGCATCGTTGATCGTTTGTAGCCACCGAGTCGCCAGCTCCGAAGTCATCGATCCTGCTGCATTCAAACGCATGGCAAGTCGACTCGCAACCACACCGTAAGCCGGACTCGCCTTCAATGCAGCCACCAGGTTATCTACTGCGGTTTTATCCAAATCCCCGGCCCCCAACCCTGCGACCGCCAATAAAAACGACCTAGCGCTAACATCCAACTCAGTCTTCACACTCCGAGTACTGTCCGCCGCCCCTGCATTTTCGTTCCCCGCAAATCCCATCGCGCTCTTCAGCGAAACAAGCAATTCATCCTTGTCGCTCGCTCGTGCAAACCGTTCCATCAAACTAAGTAGCTCCAACGACTCCGGATTCAACTGCACCGCCATGGAAAGCACGACACCCAACTCCGCTGCTCCCCCACGCCCCGTCAAAGTGAGCGGCCAGGCGTTAGCCGCCGGTGACACAGCCGCCCTGTCCACCCCACCACTGGCAATCGAAGCATCCGACGAGCTGCTCTCCCGAATCGTCCGCAAGTGCTTGTCCTCGAAAATAGCGACTGAAACCAAATGCCGCAGAGCTGTGGCAGCCGTCAGTGCACGAAACCTCGACTGATCGACAGCAGAAATCTGCTGCAAGTGTTCCGAAAGAAAAATCTGAGCCTCCTTGACGCTATTGATCAAAAGCAAGCATCGAAAGACGGCGGCAAGAGAGTCGGGAGAATGCATACCCGTGTCGCGGCCACTCCAAAAACTCTGCAGCGCCTTGTTTGCAAACTCACGAGCCAAATCACCGTTGAAAGCATCTTTCGCTTCCGCCGCCCAAGCAAGCGGTTCTATTGCCGTGTCCGAATTAGAAGTCAGAAGCGAATCCGCTTCCTGTAAGTACACTATTCGCTGGGTAATTGAGATTTCATTCCTGCAAGAGAGAGCTTGGAGAACGCGAATTTCTCCCAAGAGATTCAACGCGAAAGTGCGAACTGCAGTATTCGTGGACGAACTATCAGAAGCCGTATTCACTGAGTCGACCGAAGGTAAGTCGCGTAGGCGTTCAACCATTTTCGCGACCTGATTCGCAATGGTCTCGAATTCGGCTGTTGGCAATTCAAGATGATCGATAAGTTTTCGACGAGCCAACCAAAGAGACGCCTCATCGGCAAATAGACCGTTCAGTTTCTGAACCGCCCGCATGGCCTCAGCCGCTTTATTTCGCTCGATTTGCGAGCGAGCCACAATCTCCCCAACTCCTTCTTGATTCGGTTCCTCCTGCAAAGCCGAACGGGCTTGATCTAGATACCAGTCGGCAAGCTGATCACACACTTTGGCGGACTGGAATCGCAAAGCGTCATCCTGGTTGTCCGACATGATTAACCGACGCAAACAGAAATGGGTTTGCTCCAGCAATCGCCTTCTTTGGCTAGCGACTTCCTTATTATCGATGACCTCGGGAGCCCCTGACCGTAATCCCTCTGGAGTTGGTGGCTCCTTTTCCTGCTCCAACCTGCGAAAATTGCTTTCACAGATGTCGCGATACCGCTGCAAGATATTGGGTTGCACACGAAGGAAGCTATAGGCAGAGACGCCGATAAACAGAATCGCAACGATGGACAAAACAATCGCAGGTACCCCGGCCCGGAAAAACATGGGAACT
>JANPNA010000086.1:0-4424 GCA_031427235.1 Pirellula sp. | reverse complement strand
ACCTCATCCATGATTTGCTCTTCGACTTGATCGGACCAGATCGATGGCAGTCCGTAGTAAACCATGGCCCCTCCCCCCTCATAACCTCCTTCCTTTAGCACGCGATAGCTAGGAATATACGCCATGACGTCGTGCGAGTATCCCGCCACAAACGTCGATCGAGGATTGATTGCTTTTATCCGTAACGAATAATCGACGACCACTTCGCCGCCTAACGCCACGAGATTCAATTCGTTTCCTATCCGCCAAGAAGAGATAGGGTAAGGGTACGATTTTGACATAGCCTTACCAGCCTCGATTCCTTCCAGGAGTTGTTTGGCCCGCAAAGCTTCGTAGATAGACTTCGAATCCGCTTGTTGTCGCAGTTCCTCGACGGTAGGAAGTTTATCAAATGCCAAGTCGATCTCACGATACTGACACGTCAAGGATGGCGTGGCGATTTTCAATTCGGTCGTAAGTAGTGTTTGGTCGACTGCTGACGCCAACTGCCGACCGTAATGAGCGGCAAGTTCCACAGTACGTCTGGGGATGGGGTTTTGGTCTGCGCCGCAGCCTGCGAAAAACAGAGCCACGCAGCCCGGATGTCGCAATTCTAATTCCATCTGGGCATAGCCGGGATAGTCGCCTGACCATTGATAATCACTCAGCACAGTAGCATGGCACGCGTACCCGAAAAGAATCGATTTTAAATCCCCCTTTTCATTGTGGACCACAAGTACGGGTACATCGTGATCCGATGGACCAACGAGTTGACCGAGGGCTCTGAGTTTGCCTCCATCGGCCTCTTTGTTGTTTCGACGATTTACCGCAAAATCCGCATGGCCAACTCCCCATCGAATCGTACTCGGCTCCAAACGGTTCAAGGCCTCCCCGACCACTTGAACAATGGTGTCACGCAACGCATCCGCGTACTGTTCGACCTGTGTTCGTTGCGATTGACTGAGTCGATAGAAATGCAGCGGCCCCAGATTGCGTTTCACAACGGGTCCAGAGTGAGTATGCGAGCAACACAAAAGAATTTGCGACTCTGGAATCATATACTTTTTCGCAAGGAGCTGGCGAACCTCGGAGGCCAGTTCCCGATCGATGCCCACTAGGTCCAGGGTAACGATGACAGCCCTTGTTTGGTTGGCCGATTCGAGTACCATCGCCTTGGAATACAGCTCCGTTACCTTTCCGTCGGCTGGCCGATCGCGGCTGGCGTAACCAGCCATCGGAATCCATTCTGAAGGGGTTATGATGGCTGACGCTGCCCCAGATCGCCAAGTTTCCGCACAAGCATGGTGAATAGCCCCGAGAGACCCTAAAGAACTTGCGGCAAAGAACGCAGCGAATAAGACAGATCGCATCAGAGTAGTCTCGGTGGAGAGGTGGAGAGGTGGAGAATCAAGTTATCGTGGCAGACGCCGTCGCGTTGTGCAATCCTGATAGGCCGAATCAGATGTTGCTCTCCGAGGTTTTGGCATGTAATCTTTTCAGTTGTTAGAACAGAATCCGATTCGGTTGCATTTCAAATCATAGTAAAACATCGGGAGCACAAACGCAAATGCACTATAGTTTCAAAGGAAAGAATGCTTTGGTGACCGGATCCTCGAAGGGGATTGGGAGGGCTGTCGCCATTGCTTTGGCACAAGGTGGTGCCAATGTAACCGTCAATTGCAGCTCCAGTCGACATCAAGCCGAAGAGGTTGACCAGGAGATTCGCAAGCTTGGATGCAAAGCACTTGTCGTAGCCTGCGACGTATCGGATTTGGCTGCCGTCGAGGATATGGTTCGGCAGACCGTTGCCGAGTTTGGTAGCTTGGATGTTTTCGTATCCAATGCAGTCTATAGCGATCGACAGTTGATGGTTGATGCCGACATGGTTGGCTTTCGTCGGACGATCGAAGTGAGTATGTGGGGGGCGTTGCACGGAGTTCGTGCGTCTGCTCAGCAAATGATCAAGCAGGGTAAAGGTGGCAGTATCACTGTCGTCAGCTCTCCCCACTCGATCATTCCGTTTCCAACCGCCATGGCTTACAACATGGCCAAAGCCGCCATTGACCATATGGCTCGAACCGCAGCGATCGAGTTGATTCAACATGGGATTCGGGTCAACGTTTTTCATCCAGGCTGGATCGATACACCTGGCGAAAGAAAGTTCTTTTCGGAAGAACAGCTCGCCAACGGCGCACAGCAAATACCGATGAAGCGTCTAGGGACTTCGGAAGAAATGGCGCATGGCATCTGCTTTACACTGAGCGAGGAAGCCGCTTACATGACAGGAACTACGTTGACAATGGACGGTGGCGTGGGCTTACCGTGGTGGTCCAAACGGACCGAAGGAGGGCAGTAATGAAGTGTGAAGTGTGAAGCTTGGCCGACACGCCTCCACCGACCCCGTGTCGGTGGAGCGATTAGTTATCATTAACAGCCATCATCAACTATCACTGCATTACGAATCGACGTGATCATGAAACCGTTCTTCACTTTCCTTATGCTTCTCGCGCTATTTGGCGTTCCAGTCTCAGCAGCAGATCGCCCCAACATCCTCTTCGCCATTGCCGACGACTGGGGACTGCACGCAGGCGCTTATGGCACTCCGTGGGCAAAGACACCGGCATTCGATCGAGTCGCCAAAGAAGGACTGCTTTTCAAGAACGCGTATACGCCGATGGCCAAGTGCGCTCCGTCGCGAGCCATCGTTTTGACTGGACGGCATCTTTGGCAAAACGAAGAGGCTGGCAACCACATGGCCTTTTTTCCCGCAAAGCTAAAAAGCTGGCCCGAGGTGCTCACCGAGAAGGGTTGGCACATGGGCATTACTGGAAAAGGCTGGGGACCGGGTGTCGCCAAGGACGCGAATGGCAATCAGAGACAGATTACAGGCAGGCCGTTTAACTCGCACAAGTCACCGCCTGCCACTAAAGAAATGGGCAACAATGACTACGCAGCCAATTTCAAAGAATTCCTCGACGCGGCACCCAAGGATGCACCGTGGTGTTTCTGGTACGGCAGCACGGAGCCACATCGCAGTTATGAGTTTCAGTCCGGCGTGAAAAAGGGAGGAAAGAAGCTTAGCGACATCGCTAAGGTGCCCGATTACTTGCCCGACGACGACATCGTTCGTCACGACTTGCTCGACTATGCGTTCGAAGTGGAGCACACCGACAATCATCTCGGCCGCATGATCGCTGAGCTAGAAAAACGTGGCAAGCTCGACAGCACGTTGATCATCGTCACCAGCGACCACGGGATGCCATTCCCTCGTTGCAAAGGATACGCCTATGAGGACTCAAATCATATTCCGCTGGCGATCCGTTGGCCGGCTGGTTTGAACAAGCCAGGCCGCGTGATTGATGACTTTGTCAACTTCACCGATATTGCGCCCACCATCCTTGACTACACCGGCATTGACCCTAAAGACAGTGGCATGATGCCCATCACCGGCCAGAGTTGGCGTCCTATTTTAGAGAGCGACAAAGAGGGTCAAGTCGTGGCGGAGCGGGATCATACCCTTATCGGAAAAGAACGCACCGACGTCGGGCGTCCAAACGACTGGGGCTATCCCATCCGAGGAATTGTGACTAGCACGCATCTCTTTCTGAAAAACTACGAGCCGACGCGATGGCCCGCCGGGAACCCCGAAACCGGCTACACCGACACGGACGCAAGTCCCACGAAAACGCTCATTCTTGAACTTGGTCGGAAGGATCGCGCGAACAAGTTTTGGCAGCTCAACTTCGGCATGCGACTCGCCGAGGAATTCTACGATCGGTCCAAGGATGCGGGGTGCGTAAACAACCTCGCAGGGGACTCCGCAAATATGTCGGGAATAAAGCGGTTGCGAGACCGCATGGAGAAAGAGCTCAAAAGCCAAAACGACCCGCGTATGGCTGGCAATGGTCAAGTTTTTGACAACTACCCTGCCACCAGCGGTGCGGGTTTTTACGACAAGTATCAAAGAGGCGAGAAGCCCAAGGCTGGCTGGATCGAGGAAACCGACATTGAGAGAGAACCTATCAAACAGCCGTAAATGTGGCTAGTGCATCGTCCAGATTGGATTTTTGGGTTTATAAAGTGGCGTAAGCTTCCAGCTTGCGATTTCCCAAGTTCGATTCGATGGCAGGCAGGATGCCTACCCCAGTGCGCTCTGCTGTTTTACCACGTCGTGGTAACGGAAATGGGCCTATTTGCGAATGGTGCTTTGTAAACGCACTTTTGCAAAACAAAAGGCGACTTTGCAAAAAGCGCTAAGTTCTTAGCTCTCTTCTATTGACACCCATAACTCGATAAGCTAAACGTTTAGCGCACCTGCTTTTTCCCGAGGATTTCGAGATGGTTGATCCCAATACTCTGTCGCGACGCGAGCGGCAAATCATGGACATTCTCTTTGCTCAAGGCGAAGCCACGGTCAAACAAGTTCAAGAATGGTTGGACGATCC
>JANPNA010000085.1:0-7996 GCA_031427235.1 Pirellula sp. | reverse complement strand
CATCCACATGTTGGTTTCATCCATTTTGAGCCCGAAGCTAACATTCCTTTCGGCGGACATGAAATCGTAGAGGGAATAATTTTGGTATACGATGCCAACATTGCGATTCGGACCACGGACCGGCATCCCGTCGGTCAGAATCTCGCCATGGGTCGGCGGATCGGTTCCTAGAATCGCCTTGAGCAGGGTGCTTTTGCCGCACCCGCTTGGTCCCACTACCGCCACAATTTGGCCTGGCAGCACTTGCAAATTGATGTTGTCGAGCACTCGGTAAGATCCGAACATATGACTCAAGGCTTTGATTTCTAACGCGAATTCGCTCACAAACGTTGGTCCTGTTCTTTTCGGCTTAATCTACATACCATGGGCAAAGCTTTTTGCGTAACGTGGCGAGTCCCCATTCCGCGATCAAGCCAACGAAGGCGAGTATTGCCAAGTACACATAGACAATGCTCATATTCAAAATACGGGACTGCATTCGGATTTGGTATCCTAATCCCGCGTTCCCTACCACCATCTCCGCGGCCAACAAGAAGACCATGGCGGGTCCGATTTGCAACCGTATACCATCAATGATTTTCGGCAAGATTTGCTTCCAGATCACTTCGTAGATGACCTCGAACTCGGAAGCGCCAAGCGTGTACGCTTTGTTGATCGCTTCGTCGCTGACATCTTGCCGGACGGCTTGGTAGATGGATTGTGTCATCGAAAAAAAGATTCCAAGGGCCACCATCGATGTAAACATCTTCTGGTCGGTTCCTACCAGGGCAAAGTAGATGGGCATCATGGCCGTGGGCGGTACCTTGGACAAAAACATAACGACCGGACCCAACGGAGCTTCGATCCATCGATAGGCACCCATCAGGACCCCAATAACGATGGATGCCGCAACGCCAAACCCCAACCCCATGAGCAAACGCCAAAGGGTCGCGCGCATGTCGACCCAGAACATGGGTGGCTTTGGATTCTCAGGCAAACCCTGCGGCCGAAAAATCTGCTTGAGCCCTTCCCCTAGTTTCTCAAAGGATGGAATGGTCGATTGCAGCGGATTGATGCGAGTTTGCCTAGCGGAGACCATCTCATAGGCCCCCAGCAGAACTGCAACGCCACCTATTGCAAGAAGCCAAAATAACCACGGTGGAATGGCGCGTCGAATCATTCAGTCACTCTTCCAGTTTTTTTCGAAGTCGATTGCATTCCGTCGATTGCATTCCCTACAACGGCTAGAGAACGTTTGCGATTGGTGACGGATTTTTGACTATTCTACCAAGAAGAGTCCCCATTGTGGCACGGCCGTCCAGGCCGTGCTCTTTCAGGAAATTATGTTTGGCATTATTCGCAAAGCAGAGCCTAAATCGCCGACGATCTCCGCCTGTTCAATTACCTCACTACTTTTCGCGGTATTCCTGGCAACCTACCCGTTCCAAGCTAATATTAGATGAAATCCCTTGTTCCCTGTTTGTAATGGCCCAACGTCTGAAAGTTCAATGACCGAATCCGCCCTGGCCTCCGGGACCTATGAAGTGCTTCGCAACCGCTTGCGAGAGGCGGCTGGCGAACTCCACCAGCGGTTTGAAAAGCTGCATGCCGAACGGGCTGCAGTCTTCGGAAATATTCAGACGCGATTGAACTCGACCGCGCACGTTACTACCGACCACAATTGCATCCCTCGCGACCTCTTCGCCACCGACACACATATTCTCTTAGGCTACAATGTACAGTTCGGTCTCAAAACTGAGATCCATCCAAGCGATGTTTTTGCTTACTATCGATTCGATGGCCAGCAAGCGCGTCAGGACTCCTTGGAACCCTTGCTCAGTGAAGCCTTCCGACGAGATTTCCAGGAACTCTATCGGTACTATCGCAATGCGACCTTCCTGCGATTCTTTCAGAATGGCCCATTGCTCTACATGGTTTTCCAAACTGGCAAAACAACAACCAGTTTCAAAGCGTTCAAATGGACGCTCGACGGTCAATCGTTGCGATACGTGGACAATCGCAGTGAAGCCGAGGTTCGGGCTCCGGCACAACATGTATTCTTATGGAAACGAGCTACACGAGAAAGCCATCGACACGGCGTTCACCCCCATATTTCGATCGATGATAAGCTTTTCGTGGAATGTATTCATGGCGACCTCACTATCAAAGTCGAGGACAATACCGAAGATGGACTTGGGATCTATCGTGAACCGGTGGACAGCTCGGATCAAACGCTGGACGACGCAGAAACATTCTATGCGATCATTGGCAATTTGGTTCTTCTCAAGATCAAACCCTACCAGGAGCGAGACTATCGTTACTTGGTCTTTAGCACCAAACGCACCGAAGTGAAACGGCTAGACTCGATAGGAACCGCATGCAGCCTACTTCCCAACGACCACGGCATCATTTTTCCGAACGGATTCGTTTTGCAAACTGGGATTGCGAAGCTCTTTGACCATGGATTTACCGAACTCGCATTCGATCGGTTGACGAAATCACCAAACGGTGAAGATTTCCTGTACCTGTTCTATCATGCGGCTTCAGGAACCTACCTGCAACTTCGCTACAACTTGATCAGTCAAGAAGTGGATACGCCTTTGATCTGTCATGGTCAGGCGTTTCGTCACGATGGCGTTATGATCTCGATGCGTGCAGGAGACACGCCACAAAAACACCATGCCCTGCAAGTCTGGCAGACACCTTTTACCGGTCCCGATTATCGCCCAACGGTTCAGTCTGATTCGTTGTTGTTCAAGATTGGCAATCACGATCTCGTGCGTGGAATGGCCGAATGCCAAGAACTGCTGACCCTGATCGACAAAGATGAGTCGTACGCGGACCTTTATGCCGATCTTGCCAAGCGTGCGACCGACGTACTCGACGGCTATTTCTGGCTCGATCGCGACGAAGTCTTTGTCCTTTCCGAGCCAATCCTGAGGATTCGAGATGCGGCCACTGCTGCGGTTGACGAGTTTGAAAAGGTCGTTCGAGCGCGGCACGAAACGTCGACGTCGCTCGCCAAGACACAGGCCGACACGGTGGAGCTACTGAAGACCATCGATCGAGTTCGTTTCGAACGGATCGACGACTTCGTTGACAAACTTGCTGCCATTCGAACTCAACGTGGAGCCGCCGTCCAGCTTCGTGAATTGCGATACATCGAACTGACGGAGGTCGAGCAGATCGAGTCGCAACTGGTCGAAGCGGCTGATCGGTTGGGTGTCCGTTGTGTGCAGTTTTTGCTATCACCCAAGTCGTTGCAACCGTTCGACCTACAAATCGAGAAGCTCACAACGGCGATACCCACGATTATCGCTTCCGCCACCGGCAAAGAACTTGATAGCGAGTTTGGAAAGATTGGCGGTTCGTTGGAACTGCTGATCGAAACGATCTCGCAACTCAAAATTGACGACTTGGCCCAGCGGACCACGATCATTGATGGCGTGGGCGACTGCCTTTCGCATCTCAATCGCGGTCGCTCCATTTTGCGTATGCGGTTGCGCGATTTAACGACCACAGAAATGGAAGCGGATTTTGCGTCGCAATCGAAATTACTCGATCAATCCACTGCCGGCGTACTTGATACAGCCGATATGCCGGAGAAAGTCGATGTAGCCCTCACGCGCGTGCTGATGCAAATTGAGGAACTGGAGGGCCGCTATGCGGACTCAGAAACGCTCTTGCTACGTTTAACCGAAAAACGCCAATCGATTTGCGATACCTTCGAAAACAAACGGCAGCAGTTGGTTGAGGTTCGTACGCGTCGTGCCAACACGCTTGTGGCTGCAGCAGACAGAATACTGGCTGGCATTGGATCCAAGACAGCGCGTATCGACGAATTGGCTGAGCTAAGCTCCTACTTTGCCTCGGATCTGATGGTCGAAAAGGTTCGACGCATAGCCGATCAGTTGCTCGAGCTCGGTGATTCCGTTCGCCGCGAAGATGTCCTGTCTAGGCTTAAGACGATTGCCGATGACGCGGTCCGCCAGCAGCGAGATCGTCGGGACTTGTTAAGCGATGGCAATCGTGCCATCAAGCTTGGACAACACAGCTTCAGCGTAAACCACCATGCGATCGAACTGACAACGGTTGTTCGCGATGGACTGCTGCATTTGCATTTGACTGGAACCCAGTTTTTTGAGCCGCTGAACGATCCGGCTCTCGACCATGCTAGAGAGTTATGGGACCAACTCCTGCCAAGCGAATCACCAACTGTTTATCGGGGAGAGTATCTCGCCTATACGATGGCCGAAAATCTGATCGGCCAGAGCACCACCGCGGTTGGCATGAACGCCTCTGCATTCCTGTCTCTTGACCCAGCCAGTCGCATCGTTACGGTTCGCGAAACGATGCAAGTGCGCTACCAAGAAGGGTACGCCAGGGGTGTGCATGATGGGGATGCTGCGAAAATACTTACTGCCATTCTCGAAAGCCGAAACGTTTTGGGATTGCTCGCCTACTCTCCCAAACTACGCAGTCTTGCTTGGTACGTTTGGGATCGATTGGTCCCCAAGGATGTCCGTGGGGTGACCGAAGAATGGCTTAAGTCCTTTGGCCTGATGGACCGGTTACTGACCAACACACAGCCCAATCCGTCTGGATTGCTTCGTTTGCAGAGGCTTCTAAAACAGTTTGATCTGGGAATGCTCCGTGGAGTGTCGCGAACCATGGCCGCAAATTATCTGCTGGGCCAGATTCAGGTCCTGCAACCCCATCGCGTCCCAAGTGTTCATCCTAGAGCCGCCGAGATTGTCAATGCGATGAAGCATTCCATGCCGGACATTTCCTGGAAAGCGATTGCGTCGGAGCTTGAAAAGCAGCGAGATCGTCCTGTCGAACGTTGGCAATTGGCTCAACGCATAGCCGATGGGTTGATCGACAATTATTCCATCAAGTTCGATAAGGAATCGAACGATCCAGCGGCTGACTATCGAGAGGAAGTCGTTTTGCAGTTGCTCCTCGAACCATTGGAACCCTCCGTTTTAGAAACCAAGAAGCCATCAACGCCCAAACTGCAGTGTGAGATCGAAACCCTTAGTGGAGATCACCCTCGTATTTCCAAGGGTTCGATGCCGTTCCACTACCATGAGTTTCAAGAACGTCTGACCCAGCATGTCAAACGCCATGTTTCGGTTTGGGCGGAGCTGAAAGCGACCAAACAAAGGCTAATCGAGCGAGCCGAAAAACGGCTTCGGTCTCACGAGTTCAAAGCAACCGTTTTAACCAGCTTTGTTCGTAACCAACTGATCGATCAAGTCTATTTGCCTCGAATCGGCGACAACATGGCCAAACAACTTGGCGCGCTTGGCGACACTAAGCGAACGGACCGAATGGGTTTGCTGTTGCTCATCAGTCCACCGGGGTACGGCAAGACAACTTTGATGGAGTATGTCGCCAACCGGCTTGGTTTGGTCTTTGTGAAAGTGAATGGCCCTGCGATCGGTCATTCCGTCACGTCGCTCGACCCAAGCGAGGCGACGAATGCTTCGGCCAGAGAAGAGGTGCAACGGATCAATCTTGCACTGGAGATGGGGGACAACACCATGCTGTACCTCGACGACATCCAGCATTGCAATGTTGAGTTGCTACAGAAATTCATCCCGCTGTGCGATGCAACGCGGCGAATCGAAGGAGTTTGGAACGGTCAATCCAAAACGTATGATTTGCGTGGGCGTAAGTTTGCGGTTGTGATGGCGGGCAATCCCTTCAACGAAAGCGGCGAACGCTTTCAAATTCCGGATATGCTTGCCAATCGAGCGGACGTATACAACCTCGGAGAAATCATCGGCGATAGCCGTGAGGCCTTTGAGTTGTCGTATCTCGAGAATTGCCTAACGAACAATTCGGTTCTTCAACCCCTCGCTAGATGCTCTAACGCGGATCAGCGGGCCGTGATTGCAGCGGCAACTCGAGGCACAACCGAGGGGCTTTCGCTGGAAAGCAACCTCTCACCCGACAGTGTGCAAGACATGATGTCCGTCTTAAGCAAACTCAATACGGTTCGCGACGTCGTTTTAATCATGAATCGCGAGTACATTCGAAGCGCATCTCAGTCCGACGACTATCGGACGGAACCGCCGTTCAAATTGCAGGGAAGCTATCGCAACATGAATCGCATCGCTGAGAAAGTGGTTCCCGTTATGAACGAAGATGAGTTGCGAACATTGATCCTTTCAAGCTACCAACAGGATGCACAAACGCTTTCTCGGGATGGCGAGTCGAACATGCTCAAGTTCAAGGAGCATTTAGGAATTCTAACAGCCGAGGAGCAAAAACGCTGGAATTCCATCAAGTCCACGTTTGCGCAAAAGACGAAGCTCAAGGGGTTGTCGGGGGAGGATTCGACTGCCCAGGTGTTAGCGTCGGTTATGAGCCTGAAAGATGGACTCGATGCCATTCAGAGCGCATTGATTGCCGCTATGGATCAACGAACCGTCGAAGCGAACAAGCCGCCTGTCGATCCTCGCGTCGTGGTTCAACATTCGGTTCCTCGCGTCATGACGGAGTTGATTCGAAGCCAGTTTCAACTATTGTACGATGGTTTGCGACCGTTGCTGGAGAACGCAAGCCATCAAACGCAAACACAGGAGCGACTTCGGGCCGCCATTGAAACATGTCTTCAACGCTATCGCGACCTTGAAAAGGAAGCCAGCCAGGCGGAAGAATCCGAGTTGCCGGACGCGTAGGGGTTTTTAGACGATTGCGATTCCCGTTTGCCAGAGGTTGCGTCATCCAAAAAACCGAGATCCAAACGAATACGGTGCCATCCAAGTGAGTGCGCGACCCTGCGTAAGGCGAGCGGCAGATAGGAGTCTACCTGCCGCGTCTTCATGTGGGAGGGTGAGGCTTCTGCCGAACCATTGCGACGCCAGCTCGGCAGGAGCCTCGCCCTCCCGATAAAATTATAGTACGAATTCTCTCCCTCATTCTTCCCAATTCGCCCAATTGGCACGCTGTTTGTATTTCAGCTTACGGTGATCAGCAACTGCTGATCAGCGGCAAGTCAGTATGGCAATCGATTTAGGTTTTGGGAGTAACAAGATGATTTCTACGATGAGAGTGTCCTTCACCAAGTGCCGAGCAGTGCTCGCGGCCATTGGTTTCCTTTCGATCTTGGCACCTCATTCCTTCGCAGGCGTCTGGTCCAGTGCGTTGGGTGACGCAAAATCGGTTCAACACAAAACCGAAGACATTGCCGAGCGACTTAATAAAGAATTTCCCTACAGTCAAGTAACTACGGTTGCACTCCATTTGGATAACGCAGCTTGTCAAATGGTCGAATCGATTAAGTGCGGGGCCTCCTGGGAACAAGTGCAATCGTCTTTGTTGAGAACCTGTGCGCTTGCCGGACAAGTGAACGCACTTGCGAACCTTGATTGCAACGTACGGAATGACCGTCGAATTCGGGATTATCTTAACGATTTGTCGAAACGAGCGGATCGGTTGCACACCAGTCTGGACAAGGCATACGCAAGGACCCAACCCAAGTTTTGCACACCCCCTGTGATTTCACACAGGCCGTTTGCCCCAGCACCCAGCGCTGGCTGGGACAGTAGTTTTCAGTTGCGATCCGTACCGAACCAAGATCCACGGTTCAACGCACAACCGGACTATCCAAGGGACACCTACGAATTCGATTCCCCGCAGTACGATACTCAACCTTTGCCATTTGAAACTGTACCGGAAGCTATACCCGCCGGCAGACCGATAGGCCCGATCGAGTTTCGGGTCGAGCGCAACGTTCCATCTCAAAACCCGCGGGCTGCCGCATGGGTACAACTTGGACTTCACGCGATTCAACTGATGGCCCAAAACAGATAAACAGATAAACAGATAAACACTTGTGCGCAAGTATTTCGCGGTAATTAGCCGTTTGGGCGCTCTTCTAGGATAGTCAAGTACATTTTATTTCCTATTTTTATACCCATTTTGCGTACCGCGAAACATCGTTTTTCAAACCATTTTTGAAAATCGTTCGCGGAACCTTCGTGATGATCGCTGTTTGGTGATTCGC
>JANPNA010000084.1:0-6510 GCA_031427235.1 Pirellula sp. | reverse complement strand
CAAAATTCTACAAACGCTTGCTTTCTGGTAGCGAAAGCCGTCAAGGCTTTCGAAGCACTCGCACCAGCCGCAAACCCAACAAAACGCTTGACGCGTTCCGCTACCGGTAGTCGAAAATGGTGGCGTTCATCGAGAAGTGTCGGAATTTTCAATAGTTTCTCAGTAATTCGGAGTCATTTCGATGCGAACAAAACGAAGCGCTTTTACGTTGGTGGAGTTGTTGGTAGTCATTGCCATTATCGGCATACTGGTGGGGTTACTCCTACCCGCAGTCCAAGCGGCCAGAGAAGCTGCACGGCGAATGCAATGCCAAAACAATCTGAAGCAAATTGGTTTGGCGATGCACAATTATGAAAGTGCACACAAAACTTTACCCGGCGGGGTTGGTCGGTACGGTTGTTGCTGGGGGACTTGGCAAGTCGCTGTTCTGCCTTTCATGGAACTGAGCAACCTATCCAATATTTACCAAAATCATGGCGGTGCCGACTGGGGACCAAGGTATGGCAGTGCACTCAATAGGCCAGTGGCAAGCGCTCGAATTCCCACGTTGACTTGCCCAAGCGATACTCCCAACGCTCCCATTGGTTCGAGCGCAACGCTCTCTGCCATCACCAGCCATAACTATGGCGTTAATTATGGCAACACAAGTTTCTTTCAGTCGACGCTCAATGGAATTCCATTCCTCGGTGCTCCATTTTCCATGTACACCGGCTCAACCAGCGACGACGGTCCTGTCAACCTTGCTCAGGCTGTCACTTGGACGCGTGTCTACGGAAAAAACGTAAAGTTAGCGGCGATTACAGACGGTTTGTCTTCGACGTTGCTGGCTTCCGAAGTGCTTCAAGGCAGAGGTTCAGACTTGCGGGGTTTTAGCTGGTGGGGAAATGCATCCGGATTCGTGACCTATCTACCTCCCAACAGTACCTTGCCAGATGTGGTAACGGGAGGATTCTGCACACCGAGTGTGTCACCTCTAATGCCTTGCGTTACCACCAGTACCGCGACAAGACCTCGGATGATGGGCGCACGCAGTCTTCATACCGGCGGTATTGTTGTTGCGTATTGTGACGGGCATATCAGTTATGTTTCGAATAGCATCGATTACGCTCTTTGGAATGCATCCGGAACGGCAGCGGGTGCTGAAGTCTTTTCTGTTGAATAGCAATTAAGCTTGACACCCGTTGGGCTGGAAGACCGCCAGGGTTTTCCCAAGTGAGTAATTTCGGGAGGGCGAGGCTATTGCGTCATGGCTCCGCAGGAACGTCGCCCTCCCGACCAATGGATTTGCAGGTTCCTAAAACGGACGATATCCCGGGGAGGGACAGCGGTAGGCCGGGGAGGGTGACTAAGCCTAAAAGCTCAGTGGCCGTGTGACTTGAATGAACTTGTGCAGTGAGTCTTCCTGTCGAAACCAATCGATCAAGCCTTCTGGGATCGGAGCAGTTGGTCCCCGCCATACTGTCTGTAAGTCGACAACGGGATCTAGTCCATGCACGATGAGACGCAAGTTGCGGATCGCCGAACGGGTCAAGCAATCGTCGCATAGCTGATTGCTCATCAACCTCAAATACTTCTCATTGGTCGAGATCGCGGATTCGCCGACATTGAGCACCCGGTCTCCAGGTGCAATGTCACGCCATGAAAAATGCGGTAGTTTCGAAGCCACGTTTGCCGTCGCGACGATCCGCTCCGGAGTGATCGACTCCAATAGATCGAATCTCTCGGTTACAAAATAAGTCTTCTGATATTCACTGATCAAATAATCGGTGGTGGCAAGTCGAAGCAAATCGGTATCCCGCGAAGGATCGATCAGCAGCCTTGTTGGCTTTGGCGATTGGACACTAAAAACCGTCTCGCCGGGTGACGAGAGAATTCCGGCACCAAACGCGCGCACTTGGCCTTGTTGCATGACCAAACCGAACTCGACAGTAAACCAATAAATGCGTTCTGCATAAAGCAACAGTTCATCGGCCTTCTTCTGGATCGCTTGGCGTGCTTCGTCGGAACTCGCATGCTCGAGTCTTCGGTCGCGTTCATCGTAGATGAGGTTTCTAGCAATCCCATGATTGCGCATGACGTGAGCGACCACGGGAATCGTAAACGTTGCGACGTGTCCGGCTACATCATGACCAATGTCCGGCTCCTGCAGATAGTCTTGCTCGATCGCTCGCATGAAGGTCGTCACTGGAAAAAAACGCCGGCTGTGGCAAGTGAAAAACAGTTCCGCTGGAATGATCATGCTGACCGTCGCCAGTTGCCAGCTCGTCTGCTGATAGATCCTCGCATTGAGCAAGTAAAAATCGGGAATCGCCGTGCCGCCAATTTCAAAAAGCGATTCGCCATCGAGATATTCGTGGCATGCGTACAGATGTTTGGTTCGCTGCTGCTCTGCAATCAAGCAGGCCCAACTCAAATGCTCTTCACGCGTGTAGCGATCATAAACTTGTGCGTTGCGGTAGGTTCCTAAATCGACCGTATCGTCGGACAGTGATCCCACTTGAAAGGGAATTCCATCGCGGGCAGCATGGAGATAAGCTTCGGCTTTCTCGATTGCAATTGGATAGGGGACATCTTGCCTAGCCAAACACAACGCCAACTCTTGTATTCTCAAATCAAAAGGCGGGGCGGCCACTTTGGCCAAGTCGATGCCATGCCGGGCGGCGATTATTGACATTTGTGCTTCATCGAGATTCATGCTCATGATTGAAATTCGATCATCATGGCGACCGCTTCGCCGCCGCCTAAACATAATGCCGCCACACCGACAGATAGCCCTCGTGTTTGTAAAGCGTGCATCAAAGTGACCAACACGCGAGCCCCACTGCATCCAATGGGGTGCCCCAAGGCGACCGCACCTCCATGTACATTGAGTCGCTCCGGATCGACTGTCAGTTCGCGCATGCATGCGATGGTCTGCGACGCAAACGCCTCATTGATTTCGAAAAGATCAATTTCCGAAATCTTTCGATTCGTTTTGCGTAGCAGTTTCTCGATCGCACCCACGGGTGCCAAGAAAAGATCTTGTGGCTTGCCAGCGTGGATGGCAGTCGCAACGATGCGAAAAGCCGACTGGTTCGGCAAGGATTTTCGGACCGCTTCGCTCACCACGACAACGGCCGCCGCACCGTCGCTGAGCGTCGACGAATTCCCAGCCGTCACGGTACCATCGGCATCGAATGCCGGTTTCAATTTCGCTAATTTCTCCAACGAAGAATCGGCTCGCGGACCACCGTCCAACTCAACCATCAGACCACTTGCGACAGGCAATGGGTTTGCGGCCGGAACCGGAACGATTTCCGATACAAATGCTCCCGAACGTTGTGCTGCGATTGCCCGTTGATGGCTTTGCAGGGACCACTCGTCCTGGGTACGGCGATCGATTCCGTGTTCACGAGCCACATTCTCTGCATACACCCCCATCAATGCCAAACCGTGTGGACATCGTAGCCCATCGGTTTCAATGGAGTCCAGGAGAGGTTGCTGTCCATACTTCCAGCCAGTCCGGGAATTGCGCAGTAAGTGTGGGGCTTGGCTCATGCTTTCCATCCCACCTGCGACAACGATAGCGCTATCCCCAGCCCTCAGCGATCGATCTGCCAGCATAATTGCATAGAGACCTGAACCACAGACTTTTCCAACGGTCGCACAACCCACGAAGTCGGGAATGCGTGCATGCAACGCAGCTTGTCTGGCCGGGGCTTGTCCAACACCCGACGTCAAAACCTCGCCCATGATAACTTCGTCGATTCGAGACGTGTCCACTTTGGCGGCTACCAAGGCAGCTTGAATCGCGTACCCGGCTAATTGAGGAGCGCACCAATGCGAAAGCTCACCCATAAATCGACCGATCGGAGTTCGAACTCCAGAAAGCAACCAAGCGTTTGACATTGCGTCCCAACCTATCCAACAGAAGTCTTACGACTTCAGCCATAAATCTCCGATACAATCGCTTCTCAAATCGAGGCGATATCCCTGGTGCTTGGCGACAGCTTAATTTTAGGGTAGTGGGTGTTGTTTAATATAAGGGGGGGGTGGGGTGTTTTAAAAAATACACAAAAGACCACCCACAATATAATTTTTTTAAAATTTTCGGGCTGTTTTCTTAAATTAAAAAACCACCACTACTGCCAACCCTAATTCTTAGTTGTAACAATGCACTAGCCAGGATTATTCACCGGCGGAGCGGACAACCGTGGCTAGCGCCAAACGGTTAATGAATAATCCGGGCTAGCCTATTATATGCATCAAAGACCTAGACGCGAAGACTCGATTTATTGACAGTGTGCAATGCCCCCGAGTTCAACTCGGGGGATTGTTACCTTTCCTCTAGAATGGATGGTCAGAACCCTCGGCATAAAGCCGACGGCATGTGAATACCCCCGAGACTTGATCGAGTAACCTTGAATTCCTTTTTGCTTAGACACTATGGACGCATCTGCCCCCACGATTCTTTGGAAACCTAGCGCAACTGCTATCTCTGAAGCGAACATAACCCGGTTTGCAAGTTTCTTTCGAGCCTTTGCCTTGCCCTCGTTGGGGAAAAGCTACGAAGACTTGCATGCGGCCAGCGTTCAGCATCCTGGAGATTTTTGGCAAGCCATTTGGCAATTCTGCGAAGTCGTAGGAGACGCGGGTGAACTACCCATGGTTGCGGGAAGCAGTATTTTGGATTGCAAGTGGTTTCCTGACGCTAGGCTCAACTACGCAGAAGCCATACTCAAACCGACCAAACTGAAGGATGTCGACTTTGCAGAATCGATTGCCTTGATAGCCAGGAATGAAACGGGGGATCGGGCCGTTCTAACACGGAAGCAACTCCATGTGCAAGTCTGTCAAGTTGCAAGTTTTTTGAAATCGCACGGTGTTGGGAGTGGCGATCGCGTCGTGGCGGTCATCCCTAACATTGCGGAAGCCGTCGTCGGACTCTTGGCGACCGCTGCGATCGGTGCCATCTGGTCTTCATGTTCGCCTGAGTTTGGAGAGGACGCGATCTGCGATCGCTTTGGACAAATCGAACCCAAGGTGATGTTGACCGCATCCGAGTGCCAATACGCGGGCAAGACAATCAACCCTTACGCCAAGGTCGCAAGCACGCTTGCCCGACTGCCGACCGTCAAGACACTGCTGGTGGTGGGCCAATCCAACCTCGACACGTCCAGCCGAGTGGGAGCTTCGGTGAAGCAATTTGCTTGGCATGATATCTGCCAGCAATCCGTTGGCACATTTCTCTTCGAACGCTTTGCGTTCGACCATCCGCTATGTATCGTCTATTCGTCCGGAACGACGGGCGTTCCCAAATGCATTGTGCATGGGGTCGGCGGGACTTTGCTGCAGCATGCAAAGGAACATTCGCTTCACTGCGATTTGAAGGTCGGCGACAGCCTTTTTTATTACACAACGACCGGTTGGATGATGTGGAATTGGTTGCTGAGTGGACTAGCATCCGGTGCATCCATCGTTTTGGTTGACGGTTCGCCCTTTGCAAATGGGCCTAAAACTCTTTGGGAAATTGCGGCGACAGAGGGCGTAACCCACTTTGGAGCCAGTCCGCGATACTACACGACATTGGAAAAAGATGGATACGAACCGGCAATGAACTTGCGGCTCGATCGACTTCGATGTGTGATGTCAACCGGTTCGCCTTTGTTGCCCGAAACCTTCGATTGGATTTATCGAGCCATCAGCCCGAGTATAAGCCTGGCTTCCATTTCGGGTGGCACGGATATTCTGTCTTGCTTCGTGCTCGGCAATCCAACGCTACCAGTTGTCAGGGGCCAGATCCAATGCAAGGGTTTGGGCATGGACGTTCACGTGTTCAGCGATCAAGGTGAGCCGGTCATTGGGGTTCCTGGTGAGCTCGTCTGCGTATCTCCATTCCCAAGCAGACCTGTTTCGTTTTGGAACGATCGGGACAGCAGAAAATATAGGGCTGCGTATTTTGAGCGATTCGAAGGAGTATGGTGCCATGGGGACTGGGCACAGGAACAAACCAATGGAGGATTCGTAATCTTCGGCCGGTCGGACGCAACCTTAAACCCCAGCGGTGTCCGGATTGGGACTGCGGAAATCTATCAACAGGTAGAATCCTTTCCGGAAATCGCGGAGTGCCTTGCAACAGTTCTGCGACGCGACGGAGATGAGGAGATTGTTGTGTTTGTCAAAATGAGGAGCGGTCAAACCCTGACTCAAGAGCTCGGTTCAGCCATTCGAAAACGTCTCAAAGACAGGTGTTCGCCTCGTCACGTTCCGAAACATCTCGTGGCTGCGCCTGATTTACCTCGAACCATTAGCGGCAAACTCTCGGAAATTGCCGTTCGAAATGCCATCAACGGAAGTGCCATTGGAAATGCTGGAGCGCTTGGCAATCCTGAGTGCTTGGAGTTTTTTAGAAATTGGAGCGATTGCGATTGAGGCGTCCATGTCGCCTTTCGTTTCAAGTGCTTTGTTACGACCAAGAATTTGGGTTGGCCGTAGTGGGTGTTTTTTTATATAAAAATAATTCACGGAAAT
>JANPNA010000083.1:0-4035 GCA_031427235.1 Pirellula sp. | reverse complement strand
CAGACCGTTCGAGGAAATCCGGACAGTTACCCAGCAACAGAGACGGATCTAGAACCAACACCTCCTTCGGATTTCGCCGAACGCGACGCGATTGAGCGATTTGAGCATGGCAGCAATGGATTCAAAAACAGATCAATCGATTTAAATGGTTTGCAAACAAACTATGTTTTTGCGAATCGACGCGTGACGCAGCAAAACTCCTTCGACGCAATCTCCAACACCACAACTACCACCAATTTCAACTACGATGCATTCGGATTCATCGACACGGCAAAATCGCTAAGTTCAGCGCTGAGTTCAGGAGTGTTACTGAGTACGACCGACTACGACTACGACGCCATTGGCAACTTGGTCCAAGTCGAACTTCGTGGCCCAGGCACTCAAGGTAATACGACGTCTCTTTCCAGGAAACAATACACCTATGACGCGATGGGCAGAGTCGTTTCAACCCGTGACGGTTTGAATGTCGAATCAACTTACCAATACTCGACAGCCGGACTGCTTACCCAGTCGGTTCAGGCAAAGGACCAAACCTATACCTCTCGCTATACGGGCACGCCTCTCAGTGTGGCTCAGACAACCAACTATGCTTATTACAGCGACGGCTCGATCAAGGAAGTGGTCCGACCCGACGGTAGTCTCGCTCACACTTACTTGGATCCTGCCAATTTACTTTCCTGGCAGACACAGACCGGTGTCTCGAACGAAGCTCACTCTGTCGGCAGCAACGGTTCGATCTCAATCTCGCGGAATGGAATTTCCGTTACCGAAACTCAGACGGATCAATTTGGTCGTGTCATTCGCACCAAAGATCTCCTAACTTCGGCTGAAACAAAATTCGAATACACCGATATCCGTGTTGACTCACCAACAATTACTACCTCGAAAGTCAATCATGGTCAAAACACAGGACTCGCGGACCGTGTGTTAAGGACTCGCTATGATGCCCAGGGGCGAGCGCTTGCAACAATCGATAGCTTGCAACATCTATCGACTACGAAGTACGACAATCTTGGAAACCTACTCGATCAAACCAGCGGGATGTGGGCAAGTGGCAATCTGGTATCTGCCGGTATCACATCCGAATCGGTCGTGACTCCGGCCGGGCAAACGGCATCGTCAACGCTTAGGCCCATTAGGGCCGTATCCTACAGTGCTGATAGCGCAACGACCGAAGACTCGTTCGACAACTCAGGCCGTCCAGTTCGTATCAAAGATCCTGGACAGGCTACTGAGACTAACACGATGGAAACACGGATAACCTACGATGTCGAAAATGCATACCGTACCATCACAACGACCGATCGAAGTGGCGGAATTTCCAAGCAGTGGATCGATGCGGCTGGTCGAACCGTAAAGACCAAAGATCCATACGGATCGATTACCCAGTTCGAGTACGATGCCAACGGCCAGTTGCGTAAACAACGGATCTTTGCAGCCAGCAACGATCCGACCTTTACCACACGCGAAACTCAATTCCAATACGATGCACTCGGTCGACAACGGGTGGTCATCACACTAGGTAGCGATCCACAGTACCAAGCTACCGACTACTTCAATCCAGGAGACGGCGGAGCAGACGGCTGGGATCAAGTTGATTTCTTACCGCTACCAGGTTCCGATCCAACTGCTTCGGTCGCCAACCTCAAGTCGCGAGCGACCAAGTCAATCTACGACTCGATTGGAAAACTCTTGTATGTGCAAGCCCCAGATCCCTCGCTACTGAACAATGGCACCACGCTCCCATCGGCGAAATGGCCTGCCCAACTGTTTACGTACAGCTACGATACCACTGCTCAAACCTTGACCACCAAGCGAGAGTTGGGCCTTGTGACCAACGGTCCAACTAGCCCAAGCATCGACTTGAGCGCACCGAACGTTCGCAAAACGCAAACGATTGACAATTCGTCTGGCGAAACCATTGAGGTAGAACGCTGGGTCCCGGGGACCAGTTCTCCCACTTCCGGCAGCTTCATCCTCGTGAGCAAATCTCAATACAATAGCGCTGGTGAGAAGATACATACCTGGACCCCGTTGGGAGGCTCAGATGCAACGGCTTTGACTCAGACCGATTTCCGTTACGATTCCCAGTCGCGACTGATAAGCACTAAAAACATCTCAGGCGAAACTAAGCAAGAGTTCGACGGCTATGGAAACCTCGTCACGACCACCGACGCGCTCAACGACATGACCAAACACAGCTACGACAAGCTCAATCGACTCCTAGCCACAAAAGAAGCGTCAGGCGCTCAGCAGTCCATGACTTTCAACGGACGCGCCAAAACACATACGATAGACGAAAACGCCACGACTTCGATTGAATACGATCTTCTCGGCCGAGTGGAATCACGAACTCCTCCCGGTCGCGGCAAAATCAAGTACAAGTATGATACCGTGGGAAATCTGCTTTCAATCGAAGATGGCGAGGGGCTCACGACCACGTGGACGTACGACTCCCTCAATCGCCCTCGAACCGAAACGGATTCCAATGGCTTCATTACGAAAAAGATCTATGATCTTGCAGGCAATTTGATCTCGGTCGTAGATCCGTTGGGACACGAAACCATTTCGGTCTACGATGCGTTGAATCGCTTGGTCTCGACCACCGACGCATTGCAGTACACCACTTACATGAGCTACGACGCCTCGGGCAACCGACTCTCACTGACCGATCCGGAAAACAACAAGACCCAGTGGACTTATGATTCGTTCGATCGGGTGTTGACGGAGACCAACCAGTTGAACAATACTAGGAGTTACGCGTACTACTCGGACGGTCGTGAAAGATTGCTTACCAAAGCGGATGGGAACCAAATTAGGTATACTTACGACCTAGCGGCACATACCAGCAAAGAAGAGTGGCTCAATGGATCTGGGGCAGTGACTAAGACGTTGGACTTCGAATACAATGCAGTCGGGGACTTGCTAGATGCAAGCGATTCCGATTCGTCCGTGCATTGGCTATACGAATCCGGCTTACTCCGCCAAGAGTCGCTGTCGCTCCCCAACAACATCTCGGTCCAGTTCGTCAATCGCTACAAAGACGACGTGTTGCAAAGCGTGACGACCAAACTTGGTGGCATTCAAGATTCAAAAGTCGCTTACTCGTATACGGCAGACGGTCTTCTGGAGCAGATCCAGCAAACGGGTTACAACGTCTCGACCAAAAGCGTCCGGTACTCCTACGACCAAGCAGCACGACGAACGCGTGTGACTAGGTTTACGGACGTTGACAATTTAACAGCCGTCTTCCGAACCGACTATCGGTACACGAATACAAGTGATCAACAAACCGATCGACTTCAGTCGCTCAAGCATCAAACAGCCTTGAGCAGCTTGGTCGAGTACAAGTTCGTATGGGACGCAGCGAGTCGGTTGACGAGTGTGGAATCTCCTGGTGGGGATGGGCTCTCGAGTTTCACTTACGATACGGTGAATCAGTTAACGGGTGCAACGTACTCGAGCAACATCAGCAACTTGAGCTTCTCGTATGACTCCAACGGCAACCGCAACAACGCGGACAATGTACCTGGAGTCGATAATCGTCAGCAGTCTGATAGCGAGTGGACGTATCAGTACGATGACAACGGTAACTTGGTCCGACAGACGAACAAATCGAACGGTTCGGTGGTGGAGTATACGTTCGACGTGCGAAACCGATTGACTGACGTGTCGTTTAGGGGGTCGCTTGGCGGAACGCTTACCAAGGGCGTGCATTACGGATACGACGCGATTAACAGGCGTATCTCGCGAGCGTTGGATTCCAACGGAGATGGATCGGCCGACGTGAAGGAGTACTTCGTCAACTATGGGCAGCGAGCATCGCGAGGGGGTGCAGGGGACGAGTTGGCACTGGTGCTCAAGGGTGACGGTGAAGTCAAGACACGCGTATTGCACGGTGCGTTGGTGGACGAGGTGCTTGCTGAGGAGAACGTCACGAGTCCAACGAATCGTGACGTGTTGTGGGCGTTGGCGGACCAACAAGGCTCGGTACGAGACTTGGCACGGGTAACGAACGGCCAAGTGCAAGTGGTG
>JANPNA010000082.1:0-25066 GCA_031427235.1 Pirellula sp. | reverse complement strand
GCTTAATGTAGATCGATCGTCTGATCGTCGTAGTGGTGTTAGGATCCCAGGCCATTTTTGATGCTTTCTTGTGCGCCATGCACGATTTTCAACTAGTTAGTTTCTCCTAGGCATTTCACGATGCCTTCTGGTGCAGTTGCCATTAGACCGCATTCCTCCAGTTTTGGATTTGCTAGCAGATTAAATTCATTTACTTTTATATTGTACTGGACTGACGTGTCCACCTTCCAAATCTTCACGATTCCACGGCACTGGATTCCAGTCCTGAATCTACTCGGGTTTGCCAGGAAGATTGAGCAACTTGCGTCGCAGCGGCTGAATTTAAATTCCCATGTGTGCTAATGAACGCGACTCTAATACCAAATTCGTTCGCGCTTGGATCATCGACACTTGGCTCCTCGGTTAGAATGGGGACGTTGCCATGGTAAACCGCCAGCAAATCGTTCTACGCCATTATTTTTCGATGACTCCCTAAGAGGCGAATGATGAAATTTCCGCAGCCTGCAATTGGACTTTTTTTCGTTTCGCTATTTACTTGCGGCAATGCTTTATTAGCGCAAGACGCCCCGAAACGGCGTGAGCCTCAAACGCAGGTTCGCTATGAACTCAGCGAGTTCTCTAAAAAACAAACCGATATCCCAGAGGGACAACTTCTAGGCCCATTCCTATTTCATAGCAAAATCGTTGAGAACACGGTCCGCAAGTACTGGGTTTCGGTTCCATCGCAGTACGATCCCAAGCAACCCGCTTGTGTTCTGGTTTTTCAGGACGGTGCGCGAGCGATCAACCCAAATGGTGTTATGCGTGTACCGCAAGTACTCGAGAACTTGATCGCAGAAAAACTCATCCCGGTCACGATCGGAATCTACATCACGCCAGGGCAACGCGGCACGGACTTCCCGGAAAGCATTGAGACCGGCAACCCAGACAATCGCGACCGAGAATACGATGTGCTGGACGACAAGTACGCAAGGATGCTCATCGATGAAATCCTGCCGGAAGTAGCCGCCAAGTACAATCTTACGACCGACCCGAAAGGCAGGGCTATCGGCGGTTCAAGCAGCGGTGGCATTTGTGCGTTCACCGTCGCTTGGCATCGCCCCGATCAGTTTCGAAACGTCATAAGCTTCATCGGTAGTTTTACGAACATTCACGGCGGGCATGTTTATCCGCGATTGATCCGCGATGCAGCCTCGAAGCCGATTCGCATCTTTTTGCAAGACGGTGTCAACGACCTGCGGAGCCCGAACGATCTCGATCGCGATTGGCATTTGCAAAACCAAGCCATGGTGGCCGCTCTCAACGAAAAGAAATATGACATGGCCTATGTCTTCGGCGAAGGTGGCCATTCCGACGACCACGGCGGTGCCATTCTCCCTGAAATGCTGCAGTGGATTTGGCGAGACTATCCAGGTATCAACTCCGCACCTGCAGAGAAAATAGTCGAACAAGCCCGGCAACGAAAACCGGTCATCGTCGATCCATTCCCGAATTATGATGAAAAGTCCAGTATTAATCCGATAGGGACCTGGAAATGGGAGACCAATAACAACCGAATGCGCCGAACCGAAGCGCTGACGATCGAAGGGACTCGTGCGGCGCTGACCGGTAATCTTACAAGCTCCTCGAGCACAAACGGTGAAACACTATCCTCCACCGCCAAAATCGAAAACGTCCAAATCATCGGTAACAAACTAGTCTTCGATGTCGAACGAGAAGTCCGCGATCGAAACGTCAAATCGACTTACCAGGGGATCGTTACCGAAAAGACGATCGTGGGTTGGAACAGGTCCGAATTCAATGGAATAACTCGCGATACGACTTGGCGTACCGAACGCGTGAGCGATGGGCCAGTTGCCTTGTTACGTCCCATGGGCGAATTTGAAAAGGCATCCGATGTTGGTGGTGTCCGCAAGCCTGGTTCTGCATCGTTCGATAGCGCAACTCAATCGTACGCAATTGCTGGTTCAGGCACCAATATGTGGGCAAACAAAGACGAGTTTCATATGGTTTGGAAGAAACTCAAAGGAGACTTTATCTTGGATGCGCAAATGAAATTCATCGGCCAAGGAGTCGACCCGCACCGCAAACTAGGCTGGATTATTCGTAAAAGCTTAGATGCCGATTCCGCTTATGCAGATTCGGCTGTCCATGGCGATGGATTGACGTCATTGCAATTTCGGAGGGCTCAAGGTGGAATCACCGAACAAGTTCAATCGACCGTCAAAGGTCCCGATATCGTACAGCTAGCACGCTCAGGAACGAAGATTTCGATGGCCGTCGCTCACGCTGGTGACGCCTTGCAAAACGTCGAAGGCATCGATTTGGATTTAGGGGACGAAGTCTACGTCGGGCTATACGTTTGCTCTCACAACCCAGATGTTCTAGAAAAAGGGGTGTTTAGCAATGTCCGTATCACCATTCCCGCACCCTCCGATTTCAAACCTTACCGCGACTACATCGGCAGCCGACTGGAAATACTGAACGTCAAAACGGGACATCGTACCGTGGTGCATACTGTGTCGGATTCCTTGCAGGCTCCAAACTGGACTCCCGATGGTAAATCTCTAATCTACAACCGGAATGGCAAGCTGTATCGTTTTGATCTCGCCGACAAATCGGTCACCGAGATCAACACGGACTTTGCGACTCGGATCAACAATGACCATGCCCTGTCCTTCGATGGCAAGCAATTGGGGATCAGCCACCATAGCGCCGAACACGGAGGCAAGTCGATGGTCTACTCAATGCCAGTCGGTGGCGGCAAGCCCAAACTGCTGACCAAGGAGGGACCATCGTACCTACACGGTTGGTCGCCCGATGGACGCTTTCTATTATTTACAGGCCAGCGAAACGACGAGTTGGACATCTACAAAATTTCGTCCGATGGGGGCGATGAGATTCGACTTACTACGGCAAAAGGTGTGGATGACGGCTCCGAAGTTACACCGGATGGCAAGTCGATAGTTTTCAATTCGTCGCGAACCGGTAAAATGCAATTGTGGAAGATGAACACAGACGGTTCGTCACAAACCAATATCACCGACGACCGATTCAACAATTGGTTCCCGCACGTTTCGCCGGATGGCACGTCGATAGTCTACCTGTCTTTCATGGAGGACATTGCGTCTGGCGACCACCCTTTCTACAAGCCCGTTTACTTACGTCAGCAGCCTACAGAAGGCGGTCCGTCGAGAATTATCGCTTATCTATACGGAGGGCAGGGTACAATCAATGTCAACTCCTGGTCGCCTGACAACCAGCATGTGGCCTTTGTAAGCAACAGTCAAATTCCAAAAGTGGCGGCACAATAGTGACATACAACCGCTATTCAAAGCAACCGTATAGGCTGCTTATCGGCCTGTGGGTAGTTTGCGAGGCGGGATCCTAACGCAATAAGCTGATTGCTGCAGGCGTAATGAAAGAGCGAGATGGCGAGTTCCTATTCATGCAAGACTTTCTCTGCTCGTCGCCCAGCACTGCGGCAGCAGTTGTACTTGGACGCCCAGCCAATGGTTGGATTGAATGGAAGGATGAAAACGGTAAGACGCTCAATGACGTCTATCGAGCTCCCGCAGAGTCGAGCGAAGTCGAAGCCGACGCATAGCCAGTACTAGCGGGTTTTCACCAAAATATTTTCCTTCAGTACCCGAAATGTAAGTGAGGGACCTGCGAAATTGTCCCTCGCTTACACTTCGGGTTGGGAACCTCCACTCTGCCGCTTGCCTAAGAGAAGTCGCACTGTCTAATACTAGCTACTTCTCCCCTTGTGCTGCTTTAGGCCATGCCTCGGTAAACGCCGCGTGCTTCATGCTTTTTCCGCCTTCGACAAAGTAACTGTAGATCGCATGAATAGTACCATCGGCTCCTTGGGTTACCGCCGGATAGTGAAACGATCCGCTCGGCTGGTCTTCCAAATGCCGTGTTACAGGCCATGTACGACCCTCGTCGCTCGACAGCGAAACAGCAAGTCGATTTCGTCCCTTTGTCGTGTCGTTGTAAACCAGCAGCCATTTACCGCTGGTCAGCCGAATACCGTCCACGCCTGCACCGGGATTGGGCAAGTCGCACACACCTACCGGTCCCCACGTTTCGCCTTCATCGTTTGACTCCGAGACTCGCACCTTCCCACGTACTCCATTTTCTCGCATGTAGGCAACCAATGTTCCGTCTTCGCGACGCAATACCGTCGGCTGAATATTTCCGAAGCCAAAGAGCGGCTTGCTAGCGTGCCAGGTGCTACCGCTATCATCGGTAATGGCCATGATGGAAATGGAGAAAGTGTCTGTGTAAAGCGGCAATAGGATTCTTCCACTTGGCAATTGAGTCGGTTTGCAGCGTGGTTGCCAGCCTAGCCGCTGATACAGTTTTTCCCCAAGTCGTTCGCGCAAAACATACAGGTTTTCGACCGTTTTCGGAGGAAGTGTGTTTTGGTAGGGTGCCAACTCCAGGTCCAGTTTCTTGCGTGCTTCGTCCGCAAAGTCATCCGGCTTGAGCAAAATCATGGCTTCGCGATGCCAGCGAGGAGACTCCGGTGCAGCAAACTGTTTCGCAATCTTAAAATTCGTGAGGCAAGACTCCCAACTGTTCGCCAAGATCGTTGGGTAAAACAACCAGAGCTGTTGGTCGCGATCCAGGAACAATGCCGTGTTGCAGTCAGGAAAACCAGGCGTGTCCGCCAGCACGAATGGTTCCGTCCACTCGGTAGCACCTGGCTTTTTCCATGCGGCAAACACCGCCACATCGTCGGCTTGACGTTCCCCTGCGCCGCGATACCAGGATGCAAAAAGGTCTCCGTTGGGACATTCGACAATGCCCGGAGCATGATTGTGTTTCGGATTCAAAGGGAATACGAGTTCTGAAACGATCTCAGGATCGGAAGCATTGATGCGACTTTCCAAAGCCCCCAATACGAGCAGGACGAGTAAACTGTAAGTCATCACGATTGGCGGCATGTTTTTCTCTCAATGCAAGTATGTTTGTAGTAAGGCGAGCAATTGATCGTATCTTAGCCTAGCTGATTTCGGGAGGAAATACGTCGTTTCTCGCTGCTCGCCCAATTACAATGTAGCTAGCACGACGCGCCATCAGCGTTTAACATAGCTCCAGTCAAACTTCTCCATTTGTGTGGCCTCGTTTCGGAATAGCCTAAGGAGCATTTTGTGTTGTCGTTAAGTCAAGCTCATTTTGATGGTGTCGCATCCTTGATTGGTAATTGGGACGCAGGCCATGCGGATAGGCTTCGCGTCGAAGCGCATTTGGATGGACTTCGAATCGAAGGGGATGATTCTGTCGAGCTGGCCGCTGAGCGTCTTGCCGCAGCCGAGGATGTTGATGAAGTCGCTACTGCAGCTTTGGTGCTTTTGGAATGCGGCGATCGCAAGGACGCACAACCCGTGCTCGATCGACTGATGGCTGGCGAGCTTGATCTCTGCGATGCAATCCGGCGAGGATTGAGATTGGCACGCATCGGCAAAATACTTGATGAGCTACAAACACAGATGCATCAAGCCAACGCGATAGCGCGTGCTGCAATCGCTGATGTCCTGACTTTTCATCGCGGTAAGATATCGATCGACTTGAACGAATTGGCTAGACTTGAAGAACCAATGATACGTCGCTGCGCAGCAGAAGCTGCGGGTCGTCGTCAGAACCCGACCGATGCAACATTGGTTCGCGCGTTGATCGAGGACCAAAACCCTACCGTTCGACGGTCAGCACTTCGTGGATCTGCTCGATTGAGATTGCAAGGACTGGATGATCTTTGTCGAACGCGAGCCGTGGCTGACATTCCATGCCTTGATTCGATTCGTTTTCTCTCGGTATGTGGGACGGAAGTGGATGCAAAGCTTTTGATCCAGCTTTCGAAGAACGAAACGACGGCACTGGCGGCAGTCTATGCGATGGGTGGGATTGGCGTTCCCGTTTTGATTCCAACCCTGATTGAGTTGCTCGCCAATCCTGAACTAGCGGATCCAGCCGCAATCGCACTCGAACGGATTGCATCGTATTCTGTGCCTCGGGGTGATCCGCCAGCACCGCCACCGGATGCTACGGAGGATGCCTTAGATTTTTGGGATCCTCCAAGCCCTCCAATTCCGGGTACGGCCCAGAATTGGTGGACTGAAAAACGAAACCAATTTACCGATGGAAAACGATATCAAGCCGGAATCTGCGTTTCAGACAATCCGCTCGGAGAACGATTCGACGAACTTCCGGACCAAGTCCGCTTCGAATTGTACTTGCGCGAGCGGGCTCGCGGTGGCGAATCTGTACCCGATTGGGAATTAGAAACCTGGCCGCAATACCAACGGAAACCTGACTGGAGCCTTGGCTCAGCTCCAGTTGCCTAATAGGGTTCTAGGTCGCACGCGGGGGCGTCGATCTTAAGCTGGGCCGCGAAACACGTTCGCTAGCGTTCCCTAGTAGCGGAATTCGTCAAGCATTTCGTTGGCGTCCAGCATTCACGAAAGCTTTGACAGCTTCCGCTACGATTTAAATCGGCCCGCCTTAAGATCGACGCCGAAAAAAGCACCGCGACTAGACCAAGATCAACTGCAGGTCCTCTCCCTCCTCCAGCCAGCCTCGATCCCATCGCGATGCCCTTGTAACGGTCGAATTAAATGGAAGCAGCTAGCGTACCAATCTGGCCAAATGGTTACGCTAGCACGCATTTGCTTTCGCCTTTTGGACCAAAAACGGTTCCCATTCAAGCATCTTGCGAGCGGAAAGGTGCTTAAGTTTCCATTATTTTTTTTCGAAATGGATTCCAAAACGATTCGGCAAAAAAATAGCGTTTACGTTGGGTCGAGTCGATGCCCAGAAAAAAGGCATTTTTCATGCTCAAAAAGCAGCATTCTATTCGTCGAATGAAAACGACAGGGAATTGTGTGACCTTGAGGATTAGCGAAATGGGTTTGGTGCGGCGCTCTAGGTTAGTCGTTTGGTCCACCACACTCCGCCGGGATCGAATTTGGTCGGAATGAGCCTATGCCTTCTTTACATCCGGCTCGAGACGTAGATACTTGCCACACAATCGATGTTTGTCCTTGATCGATTGGGATCGAGTTCGATTGCCTACACTCGCAGGAGTATTGATGCCAACTTCATGGATGTCGCGAATGGCAGTCTCGGAACTCTCAACGTATCGTTGGAGTTTTGAAGAAGATGTTCTGCGATACAAGGAACATGGCTTCCAAGCCATCGGTGTTTGGAGACCAAAGCTGTCTGACTGTGGAGAGGCAAAAGGTCGCGAGTTACTGGTCGATCAACAGATGAAAGTGTCCTCTCTTAACTGGGTGGGAGGCTTTACCGGCAGCGACGGCCGAACGTTTCGCGAGTCGATTCACGATGCTCTGGATGCGATTGAGGTGGCTGCTCAGTTAGAAGCTGACTGCTTGGTTGTTTTGGCGGGGAGCCGATCCGGTCATACACGCAATCACGCCAAACGACTCCTTTCCCAAGCCTTGAAAGTATTGGCTGAGGCAGCCCAAGCTGTCGGGATTCAACTGGCAGTAGAACCGATGCATGTGGGTTGCGCACACGAATTCACGTTCTTGACCAGTATTCCAGATACGTTGGATGTGATTTCTGGAATTGGGAATAGCAATTGTGGGATCGTCTTTGATTGCTATCACATGGCTCAAGACGAGAACGCGATCGACTGGCTCCCATCCATCGTTCCATTTATTCGTTTGGTTCAGTTGGGTGATTCGAAACGAGTTCCAATGGGCGAACAAAACCGCTGTTTGCTTGGAGACGGAAAAGTCCCTTTGGCTGCCCTCGTTCAAACCATTGAACAATACGGCTTTGAAGGCTATTACGAGGTGGAGCTACTCGGTGAAGATGTCGAGCACTATGACTACAGCGAGATTCTGAGTCAATCGTTGCAAAAAGTCGTTAGCTACCGGACGATAGGCAACTGAATCGGATTCCGTGAGGGCTAGCGAGGCCCTTCCCTCGACTGATTGTTGACGATTGCTAGCGACACCCACGCCGGATCGTACTTCAGAGCGTGCCACAGGAGTCGGACCCAGGCTGGGTCCGCAACGTTGCTTTTAGGCTTGTTCCGTTCCACAATCGGAGTCTTAGGCAACCTGGGGGAAGTTGACGGCATAGGGCGAGTGTGAATAGGTCACTACTAGCCGATCATGCCAATCGAACCGGATAACCGATGCTACCCCACGTCAGGCGTGTGGCGGGGTGCAAGCAAAGCTTTGCAACCAACACATCGCGTGGGTACAACGTTTCTTCCGAGCAAAGACCCGGCCAAGAATGAAATCTCGCGTAAACAAGAATCTGCTATCGTTCGCACGAACAAGCACGTTGCTAACTGCAGTCGGAATCGCTGCACTCAACGCAACGGATTCTCTTGCCGAGTCCACCAGAAACACACCCATTGTTCAAGCGATCCAAAAGGCGGAGCCTGCGGTGGTCAATATTCAAGGGAACAAAACAATCACGAACTCGACCTCTTCCGGGCAGTCGACCCGCCAAGAGGTCAACGGCATGGGGACCGGAGTCCTTATCGATCGTCGCGGTTACATTGTTACCAATTTCCACGTTGTGGATGAAGTGGCTCGAATCGAAGTGACGTTGGCAGACGGTACCACCGCGATCGCAAAACTGATTAACTACGATCCTGAAACCGATCTGGCTCTGATCAAGATCCCTACCAATCGAGACCTGCCTGTAATCCGCGTAGGCAAAAGCCATAACCTACTACGCGGCGAGACTGTCATTGCCATCGGCAATCCATTCGGCTACCAAAACTCAGTCACGGTTGGAATCATCAGTGCACTTCATCGCGACATTCCTGTCAACGGATCGCAACAGTACAACGACCTTATTCAAACCAACGCGGACATCAACCCAGGCAATTCCGGTGGGCCGCTACTAAACATCGACGGTGAAGTCATTGGCATCAATGTGGCTGTCCGGGTTGGAGCACAAGGCATAGGCTTTGCCATTCCAATGGATACTGCGATGGAGGTAATGGCTGACTTGGTGGCAGATCATCGAGAAGCGTCGCATGGCTTTACTTTTTCCAAAGCCTCCGAAGCCCTTCAAAACGAAAAGCAAGCCAATCAACTCGTCATTCGAGAATATCGAGGATCGGATTCCAATTCGAGTCGGGATATCCGCAATGGCGATCGAATTGCCACCGTGGAAGGACAGCCTGTTTCCAATCGATTGGAGTTGGAACTTGCAATGTTAGACCTTCGTTCCGGACAATCCGTTGAACTTGGCTTGGAAAGGAACGGAGCTAAACAGACCCATTCCATCACGTTGAACCCGTCGACGGGCAAGTCGGAGACGGATGTGGCCAAGACCTTTTGGGACCAGCTTGGCATTCGCTTATCAGCCGTTTCCGCTTCCTTTGTGGCTGGAGTTGGGGAAGACTATAAAGGTGGATTGCGAATCATGGAAGTACGGCCAGGTAGCCCGGCTCAGCGAGCCAATCTACTTCAGGGAGACATCATCGTTGGCGTGATGGAATGGCAGACACCGAAAATGGAATCGCTTGCCTGGATTTTGTCGAATTCAAGCTTCCGAAGTGCGGGCGCGTCAAAATACTATCTTGTTCGAAAGCGATCTCGGATGACGGTCCCCATGACCCCTGAGACCCCTTCGCAATCGCAATCTACTGTTTCGCGGAATGCTTCGAGAGACATTCGGTAGTGGTAGAGTTGCTCCTTGACGCTGCATTCTTTTTGGCCATTTGTTCAGCAAAAATGCGCTTCGTTAAATGTGGCGTAAGCTTCCAGCTTGCGGGTGGCGTAAGCTAAATGGTGCTCACTTTAGTAACCCGAAGCGTGAGCGAGGGCGATTACAAGAGAGGTTTCCCTTTGTTTCCCTCGCTCACGCTTCGGGTTACTTGATCAAAGTGAGTGCCATTGGGCGTTAGCTGCCAGCTTGCGAAATCTGCGAGACGTTTTGTTTGGCAGGCAGGATGCCTACCCCACTTTTTAGAATTGACAACGCACTAGAGCGGAAGGCTACACAAGCAAACTCACGGTACGGAGTGCCGAGCTACACTAATGGTTAAACAAAAACTCTTTGCAATTGAGGATTGCCCAAATCAAATCCTGATATGCCTCAAGCTTGTCTGACTTGCCCTCGACATATGCGATCGCTGGCCCCAACTCGGAGTCGTTCGGCTTGCGAGAAAACGCACGCAGATAGAGCTCTTGAAGCTTTTCGTTATTCGGACTGGTCCGACTAGCAAGACTCGCTGGTAACGCACTGGCTTCGGCCAGCTTTGCGATCAGCTCTTTGGAATTCGCAAAATGAAGGCTCTGCGCCAACGTCGATTCATTGGCCCGTTCGCACTCGCATGCCGTCGTGGCTTCCGGACGTCCAAAGACGGTCAAGAAATAGGATCGAAAGGAAGAGTCGGGAAGTGAGGTGGCATGAGTGCGGTCTGGCATTGCATCGAAGGCTGTGGCCGTCATGGTGACTTGATCAACCGCGTCCAAGATTTGTTCCGCGGAAAGCCTCTTTGGGTAGTTTCTGGAATAGCATTTTCGATCGCGAAGATTCTCACCGTTGGGCTGACTGTCCAATTGGTAAATGCGCGTATTACAAATGGAACGCACCAAGGCTTTCACATCGTATTTGGACTCAATCAACTGCTTCGCCAACACGTCCAAAAGTTCGGAATTCGAGGGGGGATTGGTAACTCGCATGTCGTCTTCTGGCTCAACGAGGCCTCTACCAAAAAGATGTTTCCAATAGCGATTGGCAATCGATTTTGCGAAGAAAGGATTGTTGGGCGCCACCATCCAGTCAACAAGGTACTCCCGGGGGTCTCGCAGGTCGGTATCCTCACGCAAAGGACCATCTAGGCCTGCAGGTTTCAGGGATTCTCCTGACTTCGGATGCGACGAACGGGCTTGCCCCAAGGCCGCATATACGATGGCCTCGTCGGGAGATTGTCCCGCTTTCGTTTTCACTTGCGAGAAAAAAGCGGCCATTTGGAAATAGTCCTTTTGTGCCCATTTTTCAAACGGATGATGGTGGCAGCGAGCGCACTGAATCCTTTGGCCCAAGAACAGTTGGGCAGTGTCCTCCAATCTGCTGAAGGTATCTGGAACTTGGCGATACCAGACCACAGGTGGATGAACATCCATGGAGCCAGATGCAGCCACGATGTCGCGGACAAATTGATCGAAAGGTCGATTGGATGCGATAGCATCGCGAATCCAGCGATGGAACGCAAAGGTGCCTGCCTTTTGACCTGGGTTTTCACGGCGATTGCGGAGAATCAACATCCATTTGTTGGCGAAGTTGTCCGCATAATCATCGCTGTCCAATAAACGATCGATGAGTCGTTCGCGTTTGTTGGCAGCGGAGTCCTGAATAAAAAGCTCCGCCTCGGCGAGCGTTGGTAGCCTGCCCGCGAGATCCAGCGTCGACCTGCGTAAGAAAGTTGGATCATCGCAAACCCGCGATATCGGGATATTCAGCGAACGCAACTGAGCGATTACCGCACGTTCGATTGCGTTGGTCGGTTCGGGCCATTCGTTGACTCCTTCGACGATCGGAACGCTTGCGCGAAAGACAGCTACTTGACCTTGAAATCGAGCCATCACGGCTACTTCTCCGGCCAGCGATTTCATCGACACCAACCCTCGTTTGTCGACCTCCGCCATCTCGGTGTCATTGCTCTCAAATTGAACCGCAGGTGTTACGTCTTCGACAGATCCATCGGAATAGCGGGCGGCAACCGATACTTGTTGCTCCTGTTTAGGGAGCATGCGTCTAAGTTCGGGCATAACCGCAATGGACACCACCCGCCGATCCTCTGCTTTACCGGGCTTCATCCCTTGTGAAATCCAACGGCGCAGGACTCGATACTCTTGAGAATCAGCCTCGAGTCGCTGGCCACCACCATGCGGCACCGCATTGATTGCCTTGGTTAACAACAGGCTTGCATCTGGCAGAGCTGTTGACAACCTCCTGCCTCGCGATTCCTTAACGAGGTGCTCAAAATCTTCGCTAGGTTCAAACCCGAGCAACGAGAGCTTAAAGCCATTTTGTCCAGCAGCTTTTCCATGACAACCGCCGCCATTGCAACCCAACTTTGTAAAGATCGGTACAACCTGATTGGGGAAATTGACTTCCGGATTGTCATCCCAATTGGTGACTTCAATCTGAAGCGAGGCGGATTGTACCCCTGCGAGACTTGCAGACAATGTAGTCGTTCCGTTCCTGAGCGGAGCGATCTGGCCAAAGCGATCGATCGAAGCGACCCCTTCCGGCGCGAAGCTGTAGGTTGCGTTTCGCGTCAGGTCCAGTTCAAGTCCGTTCGTATCCGTCCCAGTGATGAGACACTGATAGCGAACGTCACTACCACGAAAGACAACCTTAGGAATCTCGCCAACTTCGGATACGGATTGTCCTCGATCGATTCGAATGGTCCGAATGCCGGTTGGGAGCACGTCAATTGCCAGTGCGATCGACAGATCAAATAGCCAAGCGGCTTGCAAAAGGAGTACTAAGAGGGCGAGACGACTGCTTCGCATCGTGCGGAAAATTACAGTCCGTTCTTGTATGTGGCATAGGCTTCCAGCCTGTGAATTGTAGTCCACAGGCTGGAAGCCTATGCCACTTATTTTCCGCACGATGCTTAGCCGTTTGGTTGTCATCGCAGTGGATCTCATATCAACTCGGTCACGGGTGCATGGTCAACCAAGAATTGAGGTCGCCCGGTTGGATCAGCGATGGTCGTATTGGTCACGTCAATTCCTAAGTTGTGGTAAAGAGTTGCAATCACTTCTTGAACGTGAACGGGTCTCAACGTCGCATACTCTCCCAGACGATTGGTAGCCCCGATAACTTGCCCAGTCCGAATGCCACCGCCAGCTAAATACGCACAGCTCACCTGTGACCAGTGATCTCGGCCCGCGTCCTTGTTGATTTTCGGAGTCCGTCCAAACTCGCCCCAAACCACGATGCTAACATCGTTGAGCATTCCACGCATTTCTAAGTCCTCAATCAACGCGCTCAAGCATTGATCGAGCTTTCCTCCGTGGTCTCGCACCATATCGAAGTTCTTTCCGTGACTATCCCATCGACCAAAACTCAGACTGACAACTCGGACGCCTGCTTCAATGAGTCGCCTTGCGATCAGTAGATGATCGTTTCGAGTTGCACAACCATCGAATTGATATTTGTAAGGCTTGCCGTCACCGTACTTGGCAACGATTTCTGGATCTTCCTTGGACAAGTCAAGCGCATCGACCAGTTTGCTACTGGTGAGGACATCCAGGGCGCGTTGTCCGAAAGCGTCCATTCCCTCCATAACGCCTGTCGTATCGATGTCGCGCCGAAGGGTATCCATGCTCGTAAGCAGTTGCTTACGATTCTGAAGTCGTTCGAGTGAGATCCCATTGAGCTTCATGTTCTCGATACCCGGACCGTCTGGTTTGAATGCCGAATTCGCCGCACCTAAGAATCCAGCACTACCGCAATCCGACCACTGAACATGGCTTGATCGCTCTGCAAGTCCAACAAAAGGCGGAACGGCTGGATCCAATGCGCCCTTCAGTTTCGCAACCGCCGATCCGATCGATGGACGTCCGCCAAGCGCTTTCAAGTCATCGGGAATCCAGCCACTCAAGCACTGATACGATTCGTGTCTGTCTTTGCAACCAACCACCGAACGAATAATGGCTGCTTTGTCCATCAGCCTTGCGAGTTTCGGAAACACTTCGCAAATCTGGATGCCGGGAACGTTGGTTGGGATGGCTCGGAACTCACCTCGGATTTCGGAGGGGGCGTCTGTCTTAATGTCCCACATGTCTTGATGCGGCGGACCACCACCGAGGAAGATCTGAATGAGAGCTTTGTTGGGATTGCTTTTTTGCTGAGTCGACTCGGCTCGCAAGACATCCGCCAAGCCAATGGCGGTAGCCCCAAAACTCATCCCGCCGATCTTTAAGAACGAACGACGAGACTCTCGATCACAATAGCTGTGTGAAGACCCATGCTGACCAAAGAACGACAACATGATGGACGCCGAACGGTTAAGGGTGAGGTGGGACCGCGCAGCCTGATATGGAAAACGCGGAATTGGAGGGCAATCGCCAAGTTGAACTCTCGGCGACTCACCATCAGCCTGAACAAATTCAGGCAACTTGTCAATATGGCTACAACTAATTCTTGGCAGGTCGCATCAGTAAAAGAGCGTACGAAATCTCGTCTCGAACAGGATTGGCAGGGACCGCTCCACCTCTAAACTTTTCTCGAATTGCGTTGTCCATCGGTTTGCCTCGCCGCGCCGAAGTGGCAAACGGTGAATTCCGACCAGGGACTTTTGCAAGTAGAAGTCGGCTTGCTGTATTACTGATTCCCTCCGCCACTCGAACCGAGCCAAGCTGATTCACGAGCAACAAAGCCGACCGGTCGGTCGTCACATCCATCGCGAATTCGGGAAAATCCTCAAACCGGTTGATGATGTCTACCATGGCCAAATCCAGTTTCCTGGCGGTCGAACGCAAAAACATTACCCCCATTTTCTCTTCAGAATTGGCGGTGTTTCCTATTAATTTCGACTCCTCGAGATGCTTCAACTGTTCGTCGTTGATAATCAAATCATCGGTAGAAACGATATCGTACTTCTCTAGTATTCGTTCCAAAGTGCGATTCTCGTTCGCCCGTGGATCGATTGAAACGTCTAGAACCAATGTGAGGTACAACCGCTGATTCGGTACGGATTTGTCGCTCAACTCCTGGGACAATTCTACCGCGTTGTCATTCCGAGGGCTCCGGATATCACTGGGCCGCTGGCTGAGGTTCGCCACAGTAGTCGAAGGTGCTATGGGTTCGAAAACGCCATTTTTGTTTGGTTCCAATTTCTGGGAATCGTCCACTGGCATCCGAATCGCAACCGATTCTGTCGGTGCACTTTCCAGAATCGATGCGATCGGAATCGATGCAACCGGAATCGATGCTAGCTGAGCTGATGTTGTATGATTGACTGTTTGGTCGTCGGGAACTTTTACCGGATCGCTGGTCGCCATCGCGTCGACATCCGGAAAAGCATTCGGAACGCTGACCATTCCTTGACGTTCCGCTTGCGGAATAGCCAAAAAGACGAACAAAAGAGAAGCAGCCAGGGCCAGTCCAGCGTAAATCCATCGACGCGAGGGAATGGAGTCCAGAACTCTCGGAGAAAGAGATTTCTGAAATTGCTCGGTGGTTTTCGGAGGAACGAGCCATTCGGGCGCGTCGTCCCCCATTTCCAAAGCTCTTTTTTTTGCCGCGAGCGTAACGGAACTGGCAAAATCGGGCCTGAGTAATTGAGTGGAGCGACCACTTAGCAATGCCCGGCGGAGCAAAGAAAGTTCGTTCAGACGCCCCTGAATGGATGGGTTTTTCGCCATCGCTTGTTTTAAATCGACCAAATCAGCCTCAGTCAGCACGCCGTCCAGCATGCCATTCAGCAATTCGTCGAGGTTTTTGATTGGGGATTCCATGAATTCTAATACTCGCCAGTAGGATTTCACTTCATCGGATGATCCGATTAGTGAAAAGTTCCTTTTCTAAGCCGAGATAGTGAGTACCAAATCGGTTTTGGAGTTAGCTGCACACGTCAAAACACCCTTACTCTATTCGTTTTGACTGCGGCCTGCCACATCCAGACGATTTTGGCTCTGTGCACTCCATTGTCGTCTTTCGCTCCGCGAAAGAGCGCGGCACACTTTCGCGGAGCGAAAGGCGACAATAATAACTTCGCAGTCTAGAAAAAGGACCGAGAAAAAGGACCGAGAAAAACGGCACGGAGTGCCGTTCTACACTGTTGCTACTGAGGTTTGCGTGGCGGAGCGAATTTGATGCGTTCGACTAGCCGCTGAATTTCATCTCCTTGTCGTTGGCCGGTTACGGCTGTGATGGCTCGGATGACGTTTTCGTATCGCAAGTTGTAGTCCAAGTCGATTTCAACTTCAGGGCCATCGTCCGGCGTTGGGGGTGCGTTCCCGCCTGTCAAACTGAGGATATGACCTCGGAGTTTTGTGAAGTCGTTTCCGAAGGACAAACTATCGTTGACGATGATGTCCGTCAATTCGCCGTCCGCGTTCCCACGCAATCGCACTTTGATTGGGATGTTGGTCGTATCTGGATTGCCCCCGCTTCCTGCTATCGGCATCTTGACACTAAAGTCCCCCTCTTGCGCCGCGATCTTGAATGTCATGACGAAGAAAATCAGCAGCAAGAAAATCACATCGATCATCGAGGTGAGCTGCAATTCTGCTTTGTCTTGTCCACGCTTGGATTCAAATTTCATGATTCGTACCTGGAGATGAGATTAACTCAGTTCTTCGCGAACGCGCAAGGCAAATTTCTCGAAGCCGAGTTCTTGACACTTTTTGATTAAGTCCTGGACCACGCCACCGGGTGTGTTTTGATGTCCGCGAATGATGATGTTGGCGTCTTTGGCTGTTTGGTTCCTGGACTTCAGCAATTCCACTTCCGTTTTCAACAAAGGCGCTATGGAATCCACCGTGACCACGTTCGCGCCCATGTAAATGGTCGCATTCGAATCCAAATGCAAAACGATAGGAAACGTGAGCGGCGCGTCAGGTGGCTTGGCCAACTCACTGGAGGGGAGTTTAATTTTGTCGTTTTGGTCGTCCTGGGAAAAGTTGATCAGCACCATGAAGAAGATGATCAACTGGAATACCATGTCGATCATGGCCGTCATGTCCCCTTCGGCCATTTTGGAATCGAATTTATGGCGAACTCGCATATTGCACCATCACGGGTATTAGGATTTGACGAACGTTTGAAACTTATCCAACATTTCTTCGCTTTGCGTACCCGCACTCAAGATGAATCGTTGGACCCGATTTCGCAGGATGTTGTAAATCACGATGGCGGGAATTGCCAGAAACAGACCGAACAAGGTTGTGTACAGGGCTTGCTCAATACCGCCTGCAAGTTCGGATGGCTTAATCGTGGCTGTGCTGCTTGCGATTTTGGCAAAGGATGTAACCATCCCTTGGACAGTCCCTAGCAGTCCAACCATCGGCGCAATGTTTCCGATCAAAGCAAGGTAGCTAAGCAAATGCTCGATTTTCATGGTTTCCGATTCGCCGACGATTTGCATGGCTTCCAAGGCCGAGTCTTTACCACTTTGCAGTTTGCCTAAACCGGCTGCCACGACTTGTCCTAAAAAACTCTCGTCGCCCCGGACCAATTCCACGGCGGCTTGTGCGTTCTTTTCCCCCAAACTTGCGTCGACACCTTGTATCAAGTCATCCGGAACAAAATTATTTTTTTGTACGGCCAGCACGGCCCGGACGACGAGCGCCCCCATGACGATGCTCATGACCAAAAAGATGATCGCATACATGGCACCAAGTGCATTCCAAGTCTTGACCAGCAGGTTCTCAGCCTTGGGAGCAGCAGGTGCATCCTGGGCAAACAAATCACCACAAAGCAGGGACACTACGAACAACATCGCGACAGCGGGTAGTGCAATTGCGACAAGGGACCGCGCGCGTCGAAAACAAGGTTGCATGGCGTCTCCGTGAAGGGTCAAACGGGTGAGGTGAGGAGGAGGAAAAGGATTCTAAGGTACTCATTGCGTCTGACTTTCAAACGCGCCGAATATGATTATCGTACTCAACTTATCTCCGAAAGAGTTTGGGGGAGTCGTCGAATGCGGATCATTTTTGGGATGGTTGTGTCGACTGCGATGCTATTTCTTGAGCCAAGGTGAGGTTGGGTACAATTTCAACAGGCGACTCTTGGTCTCAGTGGCTCGCTGGTTCTCACCGATCAATGCCCAAAGTTGCGAAAGTTGGTACAAGGCTTCTGCGTGGGCCTCCGGTTCACTGGCATAGAGCAAGTCGGTCTTCAAGTACGCAAGAATCGCTTCGTCGTTGTTGCCAGCGGCTCGCAAAATTCCGCCGAGAGCGTTGAATAACTCCGAATACAACTCGGCATCGGTCGAGTCCCCTTCGTCGACCATTTTTTCTAAAGCAGCAGTGGCTTGCTGTGCATTGCCATCCGCGGCATCGCATCGAATCGATGCCAAGTTGGCTAATTTTTTGAACTTCAGCGAGGCCGCATCGGAAACTTGTGCTTGTGCTACTAAGTCGAATTTAGCTTTCGCTTCGGCTGCCTTCTTACTGGCAATCAAGGCTTTTCCGCTCAGGTAGTTTCCCTTGACTTTGAGTTCGATGAATGGCGAGGCTGCCAAGACACCGAAATACCTGGGGGCCTGATCCGGTGTTCCTGCCGCCATTGCCAATTCGCCCAAAGCTTCCGATGCCATATAGAACAGATGGCTTGTACCGTTATCCTTTGCCCAATTTAAAAGTTGTTTGCTGGCAGCCGCCGCGTCCCCTTTTCCTCGCAAAGCGTTTTGAGCGGCAATGTAACCCTTGAAAAATAGGTAATCCTGCTTGATCTCTTCTACCTTGATCGAGGGTGCGTCGATCTTTGCAAATTCTTCCATCGCCTGATCCAGAAGTCCCTGTCCAACGGAATCTTTCGCGCGAGAGAGCGCTTGAGGCTCGCCATCAAATAACACACGACTGATTTGGTTGGTGTCGAAATTCTGATTGGAACCCCCTTTTTCGATCACCACCTTGTCCCGAGTCCTTTCTATAATCTTGCCGGTACCTGCCACCCCTTTTATTGGAAAGACTTTGTCTTGGCACCAGCCCGGCTGGACCGCTATCATGACTAGGATCACCATGGCAACAAGTGTGATCGAAGAAATTGGAATGTTGGAGAATCGCATGGCTTGTACTAAAGGTTGATGTGGAGTTAGTTGTTTGCTTGGTTGGATTGGAATATCCCAACCCGATGCGTAAGCGAGGGGCAGATCCCTCACTTACGTATCGGGTTATGATTTACGACTTAAACTCTTGCAAACCAATGACCGGCTTGCCTAAGTCTTGTTGAAGCTCTCGAAGCAGCTTTTCGAAACTAGTACGAATCTCTGGCGAGCCTAGTTCTGGATAAGTCTGAACCGTTTCGCGAATTTTACTTAAGGCGCGTTCCAGGCCCTGCTTCTTCTTTTCAGCATTTGTCTCGCCCAATGCGATCGCTCTTAATCCACTCGAAATACTGAGCCGAGCTTCAAAGAAGATCTCTTTGAAATCCGAGACCCTGGCTGCAGTCACGCTGTTGATTTTCCCCCATCCCCAGAGGATGTTGGTTTTTTTTGCATCTGGCTCAGCGCCAAACACCGCCTTTTTTATCAATTCGATATCCTTTCCGTTCGCCCACATCTGAAGATTTCTTGCCGCTTCGACTTGCAGTGTAAGGTTCTTTGGATTTGCAATGAGCGATTGCACAAACAACGCGTGTGCTTCCTCGAATTTGCCCGCACCACTCTTGGCCAGCGCCAGTTTCAACTGCAGTTCTTCTGGCTTGCGTTTTGCTTCGATCAGCTCGGCCGCTGGCTTGGCTGCAACTTTGCTTAAGACGGCTTCGGCGATGACCATTAGCGGCTTTGCGTTGGCCGCCAGGCTGGGCGTATCACGCATTTTTCTCGCAAGGGACAATACAGAACTGCCAACCGAATCGAGTATCGCTATGTCGGAACTAACGCCGACCAACTGCTGAATCAATACCCCGAAGGCAGCCCCCAACTTGGCTTGTTCCTCGGTGCTTTCACTCGACTCTAACTTCATCAGGAGTTTGACGGCTAAGTTGTTGAGTGCATTGGTCAAGGCAGAATCATCCGCTCCGGAGAGCTCCTTCATTTTTTGAACCACTTGGTTCACACTCTCAGTTGAAAGCTGCTGCTTTCCGCTTCCAGCCGCTTGCACCATGGCTTGCAGTTTGAGCCGATAGGCTTCGAGTTGGACGCTGGGATCCAAGCCCTTCACCGTAGTTGTCAATGCAATTGCACCCTTGGTTGGCGCGTCGATCGTCATCAGGGCTTCATCGATGCGATCGGACATCAGGTAAATACTGGCTAGAGCGTTGACTCCGGTCACCATGTTTTTGTCCGCTTTGACGACCTGCATGGCATCCCAGGTCGATCGCAAGAGTTTTTCGGAGCGTTGCTTCTTGCCAAGATCCTCGGGAGATTCATCGGTTTTGTTCTTTCGATGTTCGTAGGCAGCTTGCTGGTAGTCTCCCCAAAGGATTTGACCGAGCATGCTCGCGCCTCCTCCGCTGCTGTTGCCTTGCCCAAGGGCAATGTGTTTTTCTGCCTCGTCATATTTTTTGTGGATCAGATCCAACTTGACCAATAGGTCGATTGCATTCTGTGCTTCTTCCGAAGCTGGGTCGATGAGGATAAGTTGGTTTGCGAGTCGCTCCAAGGTGGCCACGAAGGCGAGTTGTCGGTCGGAAGGTACTTCAGAGATAATCTTGCCCAACCCCATCAGAGCGAAGCCGCCACACTTTTGAGCCTTGTCGGTTCCCTTGCCCGAGGACAACAATTCTTGCGAAAGAGCGACCGATTCCCAATACTGTTCGGTTTTTAGATGCAAGTAAGCCAGCAAGAATTTCGCTTCCAGTAGGTCCTCGCGTGAGTCCGAGTCCTTGTGCAATCGCAACGCTCGCAGGTAGAGTTCGATGGATTGCTTTCGGTCTCGGGCGGCATCGTTGGGGAGTGTCGACTCTGCGGATTCCGCGCGATCCAGTCGTTCGCGTGCGATTTTGATGGTGTCTGCCCAAGACTTGGTTTCCGGTAATTTCACATCCACGGTTTCCACGGTTTCGATCCCGAGTTCGCTCAAGTACTGTTTTGCTTTGGCCAGATGCGGCCCTTTCTTCTTTAGGATCGTTTGGAGCGTTTCGCGAGCAACTCGACGGTTGTTTTTGTATTTGGTTTCGTCCTTCCGTTCATCGAGGGTTCTGGCCCAAGCCAAGCGTGCTTCTGCCGTCGCAAGTTGCAGATCAAGCCACTCGGGATCGTCCCGTTCCTTTGCGGTGGCCGTTTTGAAGGCCTCTTCGCCGCGTTGAATGGCCGCATCGTATTTGGCCGATTTTTCAGACGAGTCGAGCCGAATGATTCCGGTAACGGCTTGGACCCGCCACGTACGAAAGATTCCTTCCCCTTCGTTTTCGGCAACTCGAGTGTAACTATTGCGGGCCTCGTCTATCTTTTCAAGCTGACCTTGGACCTCGGCTAGATAAAGCAGACTGAGCATACGGCGACCCGCTTCCTGCGATCCGATCGTCTTGTCGACGACGGCGATGAAGCTAGCTTCCGCTTTTTCGAGCCATGTACGCCGTTGTGGAGTTTGTGCGTCATAGGTTTGAGCGATAAACTCCATAGTTTTGGCTTGGAGGATTTGAGATTGGCGGTACTCTCGCTGGTACTGTTCCCTCAATTCCGTGAGTTCCTTTGCATCCTTTCCGTCGACCTTGATAGTCTTTATTTTATCCCCGGCCATCGATTCGAGAATTGGCTTCAGTTCTTCCGAAATCTTGGTGTAAAGGTCCATCGCTTCGGTGTACGCCTGTCGCGATTTGGATCGCCAGCTTTCCGATGAAATGACGTTTTCTGGTTTCTTGCTTTCGTCGAGCGCGGACTGAGCGCGATCCAGCAACAGGTCTCCGAGCTTGGTTTGTGTTTCGCTGCGACGCGAGTGAGTTGGGGCGGACGCAAGAAACTCCTTGAAGCCTTTTTCGATCGCCAACATCCGCTCGTCGCGTTGTTGAGGCGTTTTAACGGTTCGCAGTGACTCCTGCATTAAAATGACGCGTTCGAGCGGTAAATCCGCCATCATGTTGGCTGGCAAGCGGTTTTTGGCTGCGCTAATTTCCAAATACTTGAGCCCCTGGTCGTAGTAGCCCTCCTCACGCAATCGCTTGAGGAAGCGTTTTGCGGGCTCGTCAGCGTTTGCCGCGGTCGACGACAAGAGAATGACCGCTAAGATCCCAACGAGCCGAAGCGAAATGTGGCTCGGGATAACTGGTTCAGCGATTGTCGATGGCATGAGAGAAACGCTTTGGTGATGGTGAGCGCAGAACGAGACGAGATCGAACGCTTTAATTATAGCTAATAATTGCCATCGCATGGCGAAACAATCAGGAATCCCATTCACCTCGCATTGGAAATTCACGAGGTGCATCCTCAGGCGGCAATGGAGTCGGCGTATCTACCGTCCACGGAGAGCTATCCCAGCGGTAAAAGCCAGCGTGCGGTTCATCCAGGCTTGTGTCTGGAATCGACGTGGCGGGATCCACTGAATTGGTCGTCACTCGCTCTTCAACGTGGCGCGATAAGTCCGTTACGTCCTCATCGACAATTGGTTCCATGGTTACGGCACTGTTAGCAACGGAGTCGAGTTCGTCCTCAACAGCGGCTTGTCGAAAAACGGCATTGACGTTGTCCAGGTCAATCATGCCTGCCGCTTGATCCATCGGTTCCGTTCTGTTGGCTTCACCGAGATAGCATTCCTCAACTTTTCTGACCACGTCGATGAGTCGCAAGCCGAAGTCGGCGGCAATTTTTTTGCAATCGTCATATTCTGGAGAAAAGGTAATGCTACCCGAGGGGAGTTTTGAAACCTTGCCGACAACGACGCCCCAAGGCGTTTGGATATCGATGGCGGCACGTGGCAAAATCGTGCGGGCTTGTTTGCGGAATCGTATACCCAACGTACCGGTTTGTTGAAATAGAATCGATTCCATTATTTGTCGGTCCTGAGGTCTTGCGATCACGGTCAGCAAGCTTCCTGGCCGGTTTTTTTTCATTTGGATTGGAACCGTGAAGACGTCCAGCGCTCCCGCCTTCCAAAGTCGCTCGATTGCAAATCCAATTTCCTCGCCGGTCACGTCATCCAGGTTGCACTCCAGGATCAAGATCGAGTCGTCATTGTGCGACGTTGGTTTTAAAGCATTTCCGATCAGAATGCGAAGCAAGTTTGGCCGGTCTGGCATGTCCTTTCGGCCAGCTCCGTAGCCAATGCGTCCAACTTGCATCGGGGGCATTGGCCCAAACTCCGTAGCCAGTTCAGTGATGATGGCGGCCCCCGTTGGTGTCGTCATTTCTATCCCGATTTGAGTCGGCGCGATCGGAACTCCAATCAATAATTCTGCCGTGGCGGGTGCGGGAACGCTTACTAATCCGTGCGCGATGCGGACTTGCCCAGTTCCGGTCGGCACGGGGGATGCGTAGGCGCGTTCGATTTGGAGCATGTCCCAAGCGACAGCGACCCCCACCATGTCCACAATCGAATCGATAGCCCCAACCTCGTGAAACTGCACGCGATCAATGGTTGTGCCGTGCACCTTGGCTTCCGCCCGAGCAATGCGTTCAAAGAACCGCATGGCCAGGTCTTTGGCTCCGGACGAAATCCTAGCTTTACGAATGAGTGCGAGGATATCCCGCAATGTTCGATGGGCGTGCTCGGGAGGATGGTCGATGGTCAGTAGTTTGCCTCGGAAGCCTCGCTTGGAGGTGTTGGAAACCGAAAGTCGGACATCGCCTACGTTGAGCGATGCAATGGCAGCTTGTAGGGTGGATAATTCAGCACCAGCATCGAGCAATGCCCCCAAGGTCATGTCGCCGCTAATGCCGCTAAAACAATCAAAATACGCAATCTGCATGGTGTAGCTCGTGAGTGATTCCAATTCGCATCGTAAAACGTCGAATATTACTGCTTTTTTGGCGTTGCCACGGCGGCGAGCGCCGATATACTACGCGCTTGCCGAAACCTACAGGATAGTCGAAAACACGTGGAAGATCATTCATCCGCCTTGATACTTGGAGTTAGCTGAAATGAAAGTAGTTTCGTCCATTGGGGCGCTAAAATATCGCCATCCCGACTGCCAAGTGGTTCGCCGCCGTGGTCGTATTTACGTGATTTGCAAGAGCAATCCACGTTACAAAGTTCGTCAGGGAATTGCAAAGAGCAAACGACGCAAGCGATAATCGATTCGAATCCTTCGACAGCCATCGGTTTGTTGCTATGAAGTTGAGAATCGGAGTTATCGGACAAGGTCGCGATTGGCAGTCGCGGTACCTACCTGCACTCCGGTCGATGCGTGATCGATTTCAAGTTGTCGGTGTCTATAACAGCGTTTCTGTGCTTGCCGATGCGGCCGCGCGCGAGCTTGATTCTGAGAGATTTGATAGTTTTCGAGCGATTGCTGAGAGCCCTTCGCTAGATGCAGTTCTGGTACTTGAGGACGATTGGTACCGTCTAACGCCTGTGTTTGCTGCGTGCGACTACGGCAAAGGGGTGTTTTGCGGAGCGGAACTGGATTTGGATTTCAGCGCCGCCAATCTCATTCGAGACCGAATTCACTCGTCCGGAATTGCGTTCATGACGGAATTCCCAAGACGATTTGCGCCTGCGACCTTGAGACTAAAAGAGTTGATTGCCACTCGACTCGGCAGGCCAAGATTGTTGTTTTGTCATCGACGCCTAGCCTGCGAGAACAAGGATGTTCGGAAAGCCCGAACGCTGGATGCTCGTTCGCAACGTGAACTCATCGAACTGGTTGATTGGTGCAACTATATTGTCGCAGACGCCCCGAGTTGGGTTCAAGCGATTCGTCATTGTTCGAGCCATTCCACTCAGAGTTCCGACTACCAAGTTTTGAGCCTGGGATTCGGAACTCCTGAAACGGACCCCAATGGGATCTTGGCTCAAATTAGCTGTGGTGCGTACATTCCCGAAGTATGGCACGAAGCCATCGCGTATCGACCACCTGCGGCAATTCAAGTGTGCTGCGAAAAAGGGGTTGCTTTTGTCGATTTGCCCAGCACATTGGTTTGGTTCGATGAAGCCGGACGGCATCAGGAAACACTCGATACCGAACTTCCAGTCGGCCAACAAATGCTCGGCCAGTTTCATCGAGCCGTCACTGCTCTGGTGCGAAAAGCCAATGATCTTGAGGATACTTGCCGTGCATTGCACATCTTGGATTTGGCAAAACAAAGCACTGAGTCGCAGTCGCGGGTCGCAATCGAGTAGTGACGCATTTCGCCTGTGTTTTCGCTACCGCTGGGTTCATCCCAGCGGGGCGATAATTGAAGGCTACAAACAAGCCGAACAGGCCTTGGCTCTCCGTTGTAAATAAATCGCGATTTTCGCAGCGATTACTACTTGGGCAGCAGCGAATGAACTTTGAG
>JANPNA010000081.1:0-8254 GCA_031427235.1 Pirellula sp. | reverse complement strand
TTAAGGCGGGCCGATTTAAATCGTAGCGGAAGCTGTCAAAGCTTTCGTGAATGCTGGACGCCAACGAAATGCTTGACGCATTCCGCTACTAGGGAACGCTAGCGAAAGTGTTTCGCGGCCCAGCTTAAGATCGACGCCCGAGATTCATCGGGCGTTGGATGAGAAACGGCTTGTTGATGAAATCTCGTATTTCAAAAGCGATTTAGCACTCAGCGACAACTTGACTCGCGGCGGTTTCGCCAAGTTGTTTGGTCCGAATTCGGAACAACGGAAGATAACCACTGAACAGCCTTATCTTCTTAAGCCCAATCATTTCGTATTGGGAAAGACTCTGGAGATCGTCTCGCTACCGATTGTTTCGAAAGGCACATGCTTGGCTGCTCGAATTGAAGGCAAAAGTTCCTATGCGAGGTGTGGGCTTCTTATTCACTTTACGGCACCTACGATCCACTCGGGTTTCTCGGGAACCATTACGCTGGAACTGATAAACTTAGGACCCTGCGATATCGCGTTGGTCCCCGGGGCTCCAATCTGTCAGTTGATAATTGAAGAAGTTCGCGGAGTACCGTTTAAGAATAACAGCCAATTTCAAGGCCAGCTCAAGGCAGGCGGCGTTCTATCCTAGTGGCACTCTCGCGTGGGAGCAAGAAGAATTCGATGCCCTTTGGAACGATCCACGAGCGATGGATCTTACATGTTGCCCATTCAGTCGTCTTGACTTAGGCTGTCCCTGGAAACCGTAGGGCAGCTATCGCACTACTAAGTGGAACGACGATGGTGGTTGGAAGACTCGCGGCATACCTGTCGTCTTGCAAGAGGATGGCTGGTCTCCGTCCAGATTGTTCGCGTCCGCCAATTGTACTCACGTGGAAGCACTCATGATCCATGCGGCCGCATTTTCTAGTTCATCTTCGCTTTGAATGGGAACGCGTTCGATACTTGGCATCGATCGAAACCAAATTTCCTGTCGACGAACGAATTGTCGTGTATGGGCTTTGACCTGCTCGACCATCTCCTTCTCATTGACGGCACCCTTCAAAAATTCCATAGGCTCTTTGTAGCCTACAGCCTGTGCTGCAGTCCTCCCGAACGTCCCAAATTTCACGATTAGCGCCTTCACCTCCTCCAGTAAGCCGCGTTGAAACATCCCGTCGACTCTTTGATTCACCCGGCTGTGCAACTGTGTTCGGTCCCATGCCAGTGCGAAACACTTGCAGCTCGTTGACCCCTGGACTTGCTCGAATTGATTTTGCCAATGACTCAACGGCCGACCCGTAATCTTGGCAACTTCCAACGCTCTGGTCATGCGTCGCACATCGCCATCGAGGATTTTGAAGGCCGAAAGCGGATCGACTTGTTCTAACCGTTTGCGAAGTGATTCCATGCCGAACTCTGCTACGTCCGCTTCCACCGCTGCCCGGAACTCCCAGTCCGCCGGAGGGCCAAGGAACATCCCGCAGAACAGAGTCTTAATGTAGAGGGGCGTGCCGCCAACCAGAAGTACTTTCTTTCCACGAGCCCGGATTTCGTCCGCCTTGGAATGCGCATCGACCACAAATTGCGAAACGCTGTACTCACCCGTCGGGTCGACCAAATCGATCAAATGGTGCGGTACTCTCTCTCGCTGATCGGAGGTCGGCTTAGCCGTGCCGATATCCATCCCCCGGTAAACAGCCATCGAGTCGACTGAGATGATTTCCGCATCGATTCTCTCAGCTAAATCCAACGCAACACGGCTTTTTCCCGATGCGGTTGGCCCAGTCAAAAACCACGCATCTTGGAGCGGCGGTTTAATCCAATCGGTAAATGGTTGACTTTGAAGTGACATCGGATGCTGAATACTGTGTGATTTACTTTGGACCGATTTGCAGTACGACGAGCTGCAGGGTGGAGTATTTCAACCCGACGCGTAGCCGAGGGAACATTTCGCAGGTCCCTCGCTTACGTATTGGGTTATGATTGGTAGTCTTCAAATCGCTGCTCGCATAAAAGCCATAAAATGATACCGAAACCTAACATAGCAGGATCACAAAAAATGTCCCAATTTAATCCTGCGCACGGCGTAGGACCGGCGGCAAGTGCGTCTTCAACACAAAAAAATGGGGATGGGCGTAGAGGATCTTGTTAAAGATCCCTGTGCTGCAAGGATCTTTTACAAGATCCACTACCCAAGAATTAAGAATTGAAGGCGCACTGTGGGAGAGCGCCGCCTCGCCCTCCCGGTAAAAGCATATCCGCCGCTCGCCTTAAGAAGAAGCCATCCGCCAGAACAGGCGTTTCGCATTGGCCGTCGTGATTTCGGCCAGTTCCGTGCCTGAAATGCCAAGCGATTCTGCCAAGCATTTGGCTGTATGAACGACGAACGAAGGTTCATTCGGTCGGCGAGACCTATTGGGCTCCGGCGTTAAATAGGGGCAATCCGTCTCTACCAAAATCCGATCGAGCGGGATCGTTTTGGCCGTTTTGCGCAGCTCTTCCGATTTCTTGTAAGTCAGCATGCCTGCAAAACTGATGAACAATCCATGCTCCAAGCATTCCCGGGCGGTTTCGGTACTCCCAGAAAACGAATGCATGACTCCGCGAAGTGCCCCTAAGGCCGCTTGTTTATTTAGCGCCGCGAGCATTTCTTGTTCGCAGTCTCGCATGTGAATGATGAGTGGCAACTTGGTTTCGCGACTTAGCTCCCAATGCCGCTGGAAGTTCGCTTGCTGAATCTCGAACGGGCAATCATCCCAATGCCGATCCAAACCCGTTTCTCCTAAGGCACAAACCTTGGGATGATTCGCTTTCTCAACAATCCTTTTCCAATTATCTTCCGTTGCTTGATGCGCGTAGTTGGGGTGTATGCCTATCGACGCCCAAACAGCGTCTTTTGATTCCGCGATCGCGATCGCTTGGTTCGTCGTTTCCGCGTCGACGGCTACACAAATCACTTGCGATACGCCAGCTTGTTTGGCACGCGCAAGCACATCGTCCAGTTGATTGAAAAGCGACTTGTCCGCCAGATGCGCGTGCGTATCGATCCAGCCCATCGAACCGCCTTAAGTGAAAAAGAACCGAGTCAAATGATAAAAAATAGGTGCGGAAAAACAGAGCGTGTCGATGCGATCCAAAACACCCGCGTGACCTCGAACCAAAGTGCCATAGTCATGCACGCCTCGATCTCGTTTGATCGCACTCATCGTCATGCCCCCTGCAAAGCCGAGCGCCGCCACCACGATTGCCATGAAAGCGGATTCCCATGGTGTAAACGGCGTGACCCAGTAGAGGATCGCGCCAACGATGCCGGTTGATAACGCACCACCAACCAACCCTTCCCAGGTTCTCGAACTGCTCACGTCTTTGGCAATGACTCGCTTGTTGGCGACTCGGCTCCAGACCCATTGGAAGATATCTGAAACCTGCGTGATCAAAACAAAGAAGAAAAGCAAACCCGCGTTGCTTCCATTCCAAGGAATTCCGGAAGCGTTTTTCAATGTCAAATAAAGCAACGCCGGAGCAAAGGACAGACAGTAAACACAGATCAGCAATCCCGCTTGGATCTGAGCGGAGCGTTCCAGAAATCGCTTATGATCGCCAGCAATCGCGATTCTTGCAGGAATGAATAGAGAAGCATACACGGGAATCATGATGCTATAGATCTCGTAAAAATCGATCACGGTGCCGTTCCGATATTTAATTCCTAACGGAGACAAACCGATCAAGACGTATTGCAGCGGAGTGAAAACGACCAAACTCCAAAACAAAGCCCGGTGGTCACCGCGCCTCGTAGGGGTCATGGTAATGAACTCGCGGAACGCCCAGAAAGAAACGAGTCCGAACAACACAATGGTTCCGACTTCCTTGAGGAACAAACCTGCAATCAAAATGGCAAACATCAACCACCACGACCAAAGCCGCAACACAAATCGTTCGACCAAGGCAGGATTGATCGATGGACTCGATCGACGCGTCAGATAATTGGCAACCCAGGACGCGATGGCCAAAACCAACAGAACGACGCTGGCCAAAATCAGTGTCCTAATATCCAGCCAAGCGCGCGGAGCTACCGCTGGCAAGATTGCCGCCGCAGAATTGGCGAGATCTTTGGCGGTGTCAGCAACCGCAGGCGGATCGGCCTGGGCAAAAAGGTGATTAAGGAATAGCATCAAACCAATTGGGACTGTGTTTCGAACTTTGACGCTATATTATCAAGATTTTCCTCCTTGCCGAGATCGAATGCGACCTGTTTTTCGTCGCCATCGATTTGAACCTGGATTTTCACGATTGGAATGAGCATGTTGATTCGGCTCGGCACACGCCAAAGTGCCCTCGCGTTGTGGCAGGCGGACTATGTCTCGAATGCCCTGCGATCCCTTGGACACGAAGTCCAATTGATCAAAATCACCACATCCGGAGACATTTCTACCACTCCACTCGGTGAATCGGGTGGCCAAGGGGTGTTTACCAAAGAGATTCAACGTGCCTTGCTCGACAATCGTTGCGATTTGGCCGTTCACAGCCTCAAAGACTTACCAACCGAAATCCTTCCGGAATTGACCTTGGTCGCAGTTCCTCCCCGCGAGGACCCCGCCGATTGCTTAATCTCCAAGGGCCTTCACTTGTCTGAATTGCCCATAGGGGCGAGTATTGGAACGGGTTCGCCTCGTCGAAAAGCAAGCCTCCTGCATATTCGTCCGGATTTGTTGGTTAAAGATATTCGCGGAAATGTCGACACGCGACTTCGAAAACTAGACGAGGGTGAATACGATGCCATCATTTTGGCATTTGCGGGACTGCATCGGTTGGGGCTAAAGGACCGCATCACGCAAAAATTTTCATCCGACGAAATGCTCCCTGCTGTCGGACAAGCTGCTCTGGGACTGGAGACACGCTCGGACGACAAAAACACTATTCAGGCAGTAGAGCAACTGGATCATGCCATCGCGCATGCCGCCGTCCTTGCCGAACGGACTTTACTCCGGTCCATGCGCGCAGGATGCCTTGCTCCCCTAGCATGCAACGCGGTCATCCAAGAAGACTCCGTTCACCTGCTAGCAAGAGTTTTTTCTTCAGACGGCAAGCAAAGGATTGAAGTGAAACACACAATCCAACACCAATTGCAAATCGATGCATCCGCCGATAAGCCGCAATTGTATTTTTTGGCGGAACAACTCGGTCGCGAAGCAGCAGCATTGTTGGCAGAGCAAGGTGCGACCGAACTTATTCATCAAGCACACACGTAGATCCGTCGCTCCGCCGACGGATGTCCTGCCTGAACGACCTGCAATGGATTTGCTTTTTACCTGATGCTGGACGGGAAAATACTTCCATGGACATTTTGGGATTAAGGATGAGAACCGCTGGGCCGACTACGAGCACGAACAAGGAACGAGATCAGCCGATGCGCCACGGATTTGCGAACGACTAGAATCGACGTTGTTACTTGGACGGAAGACCAATGACGGAAAGCGATTACTACTCTGATCTGTAGATCGTAAAGGTATCATATGTTTGCATGGATTCCCCATTGCTGACCGAGATAATCACATCGACGGTTTCTTCCTTGAAGTTAGCAGGAACCTTCCACGTCACTTTGCCTTTGGAGGTGATTTCCATTTTTTCCGGACCACTGGCGAGTTCGAACTTCAATTTGTTCTTGTTGCTCTCTACAGCCACTTGGTAACTATAGGTTTTTTCTGGAGCAAATGTCCGAACAGGTGTCGAGGACACAAAGAAATAGTCCAAGCCTGATTTCTTCAATTCCTTGTTAAAATTGAACTCCTGCAAAACGATTGAATCATTAGTAAACGGAACCGAAACCAATCGACTCAGGGACAGGTTGAGAAAGACACGTTTGTCGAGAGAAAGGTCATTCTTTGCCCAACTTCCATCGTCTGTAGCTTTGCTGGCGTTCAATAGCAGATCTGGCAAATCGAGCAAAGCCGCTTCGGAACCCAACTCGTGCACACCTGCTCGAACTCCTTTGTAAGCATCTGAGCCCATATTGATCTGCGCTCCAGGGCTAGCAGGAATAGTAATGTAGAAGCGAGGATGTGAGGTCGGCGCGCAAGGAACATGACTGGAACGCGAAGCGTTCTTGGCCAAGCTCTTAAGCCCAGCAGTGAAAACCCCCCTTGCTCCTGTCAAAAGGTGCGTTCCATCGGCGGAAGGAACCACATGCCCCGCCGAATCATGTTCGTACTTTACTAACATTTGCTTTTCCGTGAGAACCACGGATTGAATACCTTGCGGGCTGTGGCTAGTCGCCCACATTCCAAAAACTCGTCCATTGCTCGATGCACGCACATGCACGAAATCTCGAAAACTAGAAAACTGTCCGCTGTTTTGTGTTGCAATTGGCAGCTCTTTGAAGCTCTTGAGGTCCATTGCGACAAAGCTTGCTTGAGCAAGAGCGTCAGTCCCCACCGACCTGTGGACGAGAATGGGACCCTGCGAGGCGCTCCCCGCAGTGATGGATTTGACTACGCCACTGAATTGCGGCTTGGTCGCCGCCTCACGTTTGAAACCGTTGATAGTGTATCGCTCAAAAATATTTCTGGTTCTATCCATCACTACTATGTGATCCATCGTACCTGCAACCACAACATCATCTGAAGAGAGCGGTAGTATTTTGGCAATGGACGCGGAAACTAGGTCTACCACTACAAGCTTCTTGTCGGTGCCAAGCGTAATCAGCAAAAACTCACCACCCCGCGCCTGCACGACATCCGTAATTGTGCCAGGCAATGGGATCCTTTTTTTCGCATCCTCGAGAGGCGACGGCTTGCGAGAATTAGAACTGAAAATATTTGAGTTGTTACTTGGCGATGCAGCAACGTTGGTTGCGTCCTCCATGGCCTCAGATAAGGTAGATCGATAGACTTCTTTTCCGGCATTCTTCACAATGACAATGTACGTAATCGATTCACTATCCTCTTCTTTTTCGAGCTCAAAACGGATTACTTTTGCCAAATTGATAGACACAGGATAGTTTCCCAAGTCAATCTTCACCGTAGGCAACTGCTTGACCTCGATATTTTCTGTTTCTCCATTTGCCAATGAGACTTTCGCATTGTTGTGGTCGGAATCCTTTAAGGTTTCGATCAAACGAATGTCCGAAAGGTACAACTCCTTGCCACCGACCATCAGTTTATCGTCTGTGATTTTCGCTTCAATCTTTCCGTTCGCAAACTCAAACTTCCCGTTGAGTGCTTTCTTCGCTGTCACGTCCACACCTTGAACTATTCCGAGGTAACGGTTACCGACCTTCTTCGGTAGATCGAACTTTTGAGGCTTTTCTGCTCCTTTTCGAAGCCAGAATTCAACGCTTGCTTCCTTCAAATCGCCAGTGAATGGCGTGATGACGACTTCTACTTCTTGGGGCTGAGTAAAGTTAGACTCGCTAAAGGTAGGAACCTTCATTTCGACGTCCGGTGTGAGCAGGAACTGGCTCAGTTTTTCGACAGGGATCGCAAAGTTCACTCCGCTTCCAGCAACGCCGAAGCTGACAACACCGATAACTTCGCCCGATTCATTGAGGACAGCCCCTCCTGAATTGCCCGGATTCAAGGTCGCATCCAGCTGCAAAAGTTGGACTTCTTTTTTGTCGCGGCGTACAGCAGTTATTTTGCCGACATTTACACTGATGGATGGAAAAGAGTCTTCATTCAGAGCAAGCCCGACGCCAAAGGGAAAGCCAAACACGGTAACGTTCATCGTTTCAAAGACATTGGGATTCGGCGCGAGTTTCAACGAAGTGAACTTGTCTGCAGATCCATCGCCTTTAAGAAACGCCAAGTCACTCTTGGCGTCGCGTCGAATTACCTTGGCGGAGATTGTTTTTTGCTCTTCGCTACCCGAATTCATCACCAAATTGACGGAGTCTCCGATGTCCATTGCATCAACTACGTGATTGTTCGTTACAAATATCCCGCTTGATTGAATACAAAATGCGGTTGCGTAACCCTTTTTGCTTGGGAGTTCCACCAAGAAACTGGCCGACTTACCCGACTCGATCATTTTTCGGTCTTGGCCAATCGCAGAACCCGCCATTAAGCCTGCGAACAACAGAAACGTGATGAAGGACAAATGTTTGTTCATAGAAACTCCTAAACGAAATTGGGCGTCGATGTTAAGGCGGGCCGATTTAAATCGTAGCGGAAGCTGTCAAAGCTTTCGTGAATGCTGGACGCCAACGAAATGCTTGACGCATTCCGCTACTAGGGAACGCTAGCGAAAGTGTTTCGCGGCCAAACGGCTAAATACCAGGAAA
>JANPNA010000080.1:0-30915 GCA_031427235.1 Pirellula sp. | reverse complement strand
AGTGAATTGGCTCAACCTAAGTCAATTGTTGGTAAAAATGCTTCACAGCGTTGCCGAGGGAGAGTGACTTGCTTGGGTAATCGCTGGCCAATTAGAAGGCCGACCTCCTCGGAATTGGTGGTCTAGTTCCGGTTGTAATGCTCAGCGAAGCATTACCTCGCAATACGAACATAGTTATCAATTGGATTGTCCGGTTCCGAAGAATCTGTTGGTGCAGGTCGTGTCGATTTGCCCGCCTCGGTAAACGCTAGCAATCGGGCGAATGGAATGACTGAAAAGCAAGCTACACTTGGCTTCGGATTTCTTTCGAGGTTGCTGGCTTCGACTTCGTGCATGTTGCTAGTAGTGGCAGTCGGTTGCAAGGCACCAGCAGTCTGTTGCAATCCACATTACGTTTCCAATGAAATCTTGTGCAGAACCTCGGTAGCCGTTGCAAAGGTCCAGCCTTGCACGGAAATTCTTCCGCCGGGTGTGACACTCGAAGACGGTCTCGACGAGTCGGAAGCGGTTGCCATCGGCTTAGCAAACAACTCGCTTTTTCAGGCAGCCTTAGCCCAATTGGGGATGGCGGGTGGTGACGCGGTCCAAGCCAATCTGATTGCCAACCCGCAAGTGCTTATGTTCTTTCCTTCTGGGGCCAAAGAAGGCCAATACACACTTTATGCTCCCATCGAATCCTACTTCCAAAGGCCCGCTCGAGTCAAAGTGGCTAATCGTGAGTATCGTCGCATTGGAGATCAGCTTGTGCAAATCGGACTCAACGTGGCTCGCGATATTCGATTGGCGTATATCGATCTAGCTTTGGTGACAGAGCAATCGCGACTGGCAACCGAAGCCGTCGAAATTCGACAGGGCATCGCGGACTTGACCCGAGCGCGCTACCAAGATGGAGACATCAGCGAATTGGAAACCATCGCATCCAAAGTCGACGCCTTGAATGCCAAAGCCATCAACGGAGTTCAAAAGCAAAATATTTCCATCAGCCTCGCACGCTTGGCATCGATCCTCGGGATTCCAAGCGTGGATTCACCGCTGACGCCATCCTCTTTAGAAACCATCCGCGTACCTGACTTGGACGAGCCGCAGTTGATCGAAACGGCCTTAGCCTGTCGCCCTGATTACCATGCTGCTCGATGGTCCGTGGCGGCTGCTAGTGAACGCTCTACTCTGTCGCGGTGGCTCTTCTGGCGAGCGGACAGCGTCGTCGATGTGCGTCACGGACCTGACACCACAAGGACCGGCACGGGACTTCGGTTTGACTTGCCCATCTTCAATCGCAATCAAGGAGGCATCCTTCGTGCCGATTGGGAACTTAACGCTGCGATGCACACTCGCGACGCAATTCGCGATCAGATCTATCAGGATGTGCGTGTCGCTTATCGTCAACTTGTTCAGGCGCAAGCCAATTTGACGCTATTAGAAAGCGAAGTACTACCGAATCTATCCGAAGCAGTTGGCATTGCGGAAAAGGGTTTCGCCGATGGCGGAACCGATTATTTGCTAGTGCTACAAACCACCACACAATACTTGGATGCCCGAGCCCGAATACTCGACCAACGTGCCATGTTGCGCCGCGCCATGGCAGAACTGGAACGCAGCGTTGGCCGAAGCCTCATGGCTGCACCCCTCGACGTTCAACAAATGCTTGCTCAAACAGCACCGGTCAATATTCCAAACGAGTAGATTTACTAAAAGTTATCTTTGTTCTTTTCACAAGTTTCATCGAGGTTGACTACAATCGAATCTCAATCGATGCAGGATCGTTTTCAAAGACATGAATTTGCCCCATGAATTTCTCTAAGCACCAACTGAGCCTAATGATTGCGGCGGTGATTATTTCTAACGGCTGCAGCCCACAAGCTTCGACCAAAGCCAAGCCAACTTCCCCCGCCAAAGTGGAGATGGTCCCGCACGAGAGCGATCTCGCAACTATCACCCTCACCAAAGAGGCCGATTCTCGACTTGGTATTTCTACGGTTGCATCGGAATTGCGTCGGGTCCAGCAACACCGTACCTTTGGCGGTGAAATTGTAATTCCATCGGGTCGATCGATCATGATCGCAGCACCCATGGCAGGAGTGGTATCTGCCTCCGGTGGTTCAAAGCTTCCGACACCCGGTTCCAAAGTGAAAGCAGGTGATGTTGTTTTGGCATTGACCCCAATTCTTTCACCCGAACGCGATGTCCCAACTCCAGCGGAAGAAGTTCAGATGGCCGGTGCCAAAGCGACCCTTGTCACTGCCCAAGTCACCGCTCTCGGCGATGTGCAACGTGGACGAGCTGATGTTGCCGCCACCAAGATCACTCTTGACCGGGCCAACAAATTGCTAACCGATCGAGCTGGAAGCCAACGGGCAGTTGACGATGCTCAAGCTCTTGCCAATGTCGCTAACACTGTCTTGGCCGCCGCCGAGGAACGCTATGCTCAATTGAGCAAGCTGATGGCGTCTTTGGATAGAAAAGTCGGCCATGATTTAGCGACAACGCTAACGTTGAAGGCGCCTGTGGATGGCGTCATTCGAAGTCTTAATATCTCCGTTGGTCAACAAGTGGTTGGCGGTACACCGCTCTTCGAAGTACTCGACACAAGCACAGTTTGGGTTCGTGTCCCTATTTTTGTTGATCTGCTGAATTCGATTCAAACAGGCGCAAGCGGCAGCGTCGTTTCCCTGGATGGAAAGGGGACCGATCGATCTTCGCAATCAGGCGAAGGTTCGCCAGAGCTTGCCATACCCGTCGATGCACCGCCAACCGCCGATGCGAGCAGTTCATCGGCTGATCTCTACTTTGAGGTTTCCAATCTGCAATCCCATTTCAGGCCCGGTCAACGTGTGGGAATCGAATTGCCAATGAATACGGAAGTCGAAGCCAAGATCGTTCCTGCTTCGTCGGTTCTCTACGATATCCATGGGGGTACTTGGGTCTATACCGTGAAAGAGCCTTTACGCTTTGTGCGCGAAAGAGTTACCGTGCTATGGTTCGATGGTTCTGAAGCAATACTTCACAAGGGACCAAATGCAGGCACGATGGTCGTTGCCGACGGTGCCGCGGAATTGTTTGGCACTGAATTCGGACCAGGGAAATAGGAAAGCGTGATATGAGTTGGCTCATTCGTGCATCGCTGGAATTCCGTGTGATCGTATTGATGATCGCCATTGGCTTGATCATCGCTGGCGTTCGGACTACGGATTCGATTCCATTGGATGTGTTTCCTGAGTTCGCACCGCCGCTGGTCGAGATTCAAACCGAGGCACCTGGAATCTCGACCGAAGACGTCGAGAGTCTCATTAGCGTACCGATCGAAAACGCGGTCAACGGCATTCCATTTGTGAAGGCGGTCCGTTCGAAGTCGGTGCTAGGTCTATCCAGCGTTCGGCTCATCTTTGCCAGCGGAACCGATTTGCTCATGGCCAGGCAACTTGTCCAAGAACGCATCACCTTGGTTGCGGCCCAATTGCCGCTAGTGGCTCGACCGCCAGTCATTCTTCCCCCCCTTTCGTCGCTCAGTCGGTGCATGAAAATCGGGCTTTGGTCGGACACGAAAAACCAAATGGATATGACGGTACTTACGAAATGGACGATTCGCCCCCGATTAATGTCTGTCAGCGGCGTAGCCAACGTCGCGGTTTGGGGCGAAAAGGACCCGCAACTTCAAGTCATCGCCGATCCAGATCGACTGCGGGCCAACGGAGTGACGCTGGACGTTTTGATGCAGGCCGTTCGCGACGCAACCGCAGTCGGGGCCGGTGGTTTTGTAGACACTCCCAATCAACGTATCGCCCTACGACACGTACCTGCTGTCTTTACACCTGAACAACTGGGTGAAATGGTGCTGGCATTTCGCGGTGCTGGCTCGAACAGCACCGCCCCAAACAACACCGCCCCGAACAACTCATTGCGTCAAGGTACCGCTGCACCTTCTGCTGCACCTTCTGCTGCGACTTCTGCTGCGACTTCAATCGGAACTACGACGAACTCAGGCGGCAGCCCAATACGCATCCGAGATGTCGCCGAAGTTGTGATTGACTACGCGCCTCCCATCGGAAACGCCATCATCAACAATCAGCCCGGCTTGCTTTTGATTGTGGAAAAGCAACCTTGGGCAAACACCTTGGCCGTAACACGCGGCGTTGAAAAGGCTATGGAGGAGTTAAGGCCCGGTATGGGTGAAGTGCAATTTGACACGACCATCTTCCGGCCAGCTACGTTTATCGAACGCTCACTCTCGAACCTAAGTCATTCGATGCTCCTTGGTTGTGTTTTAGTGATCTGCGTCTTGTTGGTTTTCTTATTTGACTGGCGATGCGCTTTGATCAGCGCGATGGCCATACCGCTCTCTCTCATCGCTGCCATCATGATTCTTTATTGGCGAGGTGGAACGGTCAATACGATGGTGTTGGCTGGCTTGGTCATCGCATTGGGGGAAGTCGTCGACGACGCGATCATTGATGTTGAGAACATCATGCGGCGTTTGCGCCAGAATGCGACGGCACTGCATCCAAAATCTGCTTTCCAAATCGTGTTAGATGCCTCCATGGAAGTTCGAAGTGCTGTCGTATATGCAACGATTATTGTGGTCTTAGCATTCTTGCCGGTATTCTTTTTGGAAGGACTTTCTGGATCTTTCTTTAGGCCGTTAGCCGCGTCCTATATCTTGGCGATCTTGGCTTCGCTGGTGGTCGCTCTGACAGTGACACCTGCCATGTCTCTGTTGCTGTTACCGGCGACGGCCCGCATGCGACATCGCGAGGGGCCAGTGGTTCGAGTGCTCAAACGATGGTATCGAGCGATACTGCGTGGATTGCTCCATTGCAAATGGATCACACTGAGCGGCTTTGCGTTGGTTTTCGCAGCGATTGCTTGTACGATTCCCTGGCTCGGCGAAGAACTCATGCCCAACTTTCGAGAGACCGATTTTCTCATGCATTGGGTTGAAAAACCAGGCATCGGAATCGATGCGATGGACCGCATTACGACTCGGGCGAGCAAAGAACTGATGGCTGTTCCGGGGGTGCGAAACTTCGGGTCGCACATCGGGCGCGCCACCGTAGCGGATGAAGTCGTCGGTCCGAATTTTACTGAGCTCTGGATCAGCATTGATGAAACTCAGGACTACGATACAACGGTTGCGAGGGTGCAGAGCGTCGTAGACGGATATCCAGGCTTGTATCGCGATTTATTAACCTACCTCAAAGAGCGAATCAAAGAAGTTCTCACGGGGACAAGTGCGGCTATCGTTGTTCGCATTTATGGTCCCGACATGAATCGTCTTCGAGCCATTGCCGCCGATGTTTCCGCTCAAATCAAACCGATCGACGGAGTGACGACGTTGAAAATCGAACCGCAAGTCTTGGTCCCGCAGATCTCGATTGAAATGAGACCAGAGGCAGCTTCGCAGTTTGGTTTGACGCCAGCAACGTTGATGAGAAACGTTTCCACGTTGGTCAATGGAACACAAGTTGGTGAAATCTATCGTGACCAAGGCATCTTTGGCGTCGTTGTGCGTGGCAAGCAAATGGCTCACCGCGACCCTTCCGCAGTAGAACAACTCATGATTGATACTCCGTCGGGAGCCCAGGTGCCGTTGAGCAGTGTTGCCAACGTCACCATTGTTCCTGCACCCAACGAAATCAAACGGGAGGGGGCATCGCGCCGATTGGACGTTACGTGCAATGTTGCAGGACGTGATTTAGGGGCTGTCGCTAAAGAAATCGAAGCTGCTGTTCAAAAGAATGTCTCGTTTGGGACCGGTTACCATCCTGAGTTTCTAGGTGAATATGCGGAAGCCCGAGCTTCGAGACAGCGGCTACTACTGTTGTCTGTGGCTGCCATTTTGATGATCACCGTGATCTTGTACGTGGATTTCCAGTCTTGGAAATTGGTATTGCTCATGCTTGGGATGTTACCACTGGCCGTCCTAGGGGGCGTTTTGGGCGTTTTTGCAAGTGGCGGCATCTTGTCGCTTGGCTCATTGGTCGGTTTCGTGACGGTGATTGGTATCGCAGCTCGCAATGCAATCATGTTGATCAGTCACTATCGCCACCTTAGTACAGTTGAGGGAGTCAAGCATGGAAAAGAGCTTATCCTTCGGGGTGCAGAAGAACGACTCGCTCCGATTTTGATGACGGCACTTTCTGCGGCGCTCGCACTGGCTCCTCTGGTGTACACCGGTAACCTACCTGGTCAAGAAATCGAATACCCGATGGCGATCGTCATACTCTGTGGATTGGGGGCTGCGACGATGATCAATTTGTTCGTTTTGCCGCTGCTCTTCGACTCTGTCCATAAATCCGACGATTCGGACGTTTCCTCGATTGCAGAAGTCGACTACAAAGTGAGTACCATTGAACGCACGCCCTTCGGCTGATCAATAAACAGCCTATGAATAATCCGGGCTAGTGCCGACAAGTCACAATTAGAATACGCCAGGTACCAACCGCGAACGGACTTTTTGCATGTATCGCTGGTACTCAGGATCTTGTCCCAAGAGTCGTTCTTCCACCAAGATGCGAGGGATCTGGATCGCATAAAGCGTTGCGAAAATACACAGATTCCAAACGGTCGGATTGAGCAAGAAGAATCCAGCGTGCAAAAGTACATAGCCCATGTAGATGGGATGACGGACGAGTCGATAAGGGCCTGACATGCATAGCCCGCGATTGGCTGCTACCACACCGAAACGACGGCCGAGTGTGAATTTGGAAACGAGCTGAGTCAGCAGTCCCATGATGGTTAGAACCATCGCTACTTTATCCCAGGCATGCGTCTGCCCAGGAAAGGGACGAGCCAATAGAGATAGGCAAGTTGCGGAGAAGGCTAGGGCCCAATCCCCAGGACGCACCGAAAGATTCTTGGCACCGCGTCGGAATAGAACCAATAGGACCATCATGGTTTCCGTGATCAGCAACATCACGTCGCCGATGACAACGCTTTGGCCAAACCGAATCGAGGTCCCAATGGAAACAACGAGCGCCTGCAAAAAACTTCCGAATAGCAGAAGAATGGCTCCACGTTCGAACGTGTCCAACACTCGGGATCGAATCACCGGATCTGTCCACCATGTTCTCCAAGCTTCAGAACAGGCAAAACTGGGCTCAATTAAGGACGGATTCGAGTTTTGCATCATTCGGTACGACTTGGTAGGCGGAACTTAGCTTGGGCTTGGCCCAAAAATAGCACGGCCCAGGCCTGTGCTACGGTTGGATTCGTTAATACTTGCTGCTCAAATTTACCTCTGGCCCATGTCCAAGCCGTAAAACCACCCGGTTTTGATCGCCTAAAACTCAAGGATTACCTTGAGATTGCGGGATTTGACGAATAGGCGGGTCTTTTAAAACACGTTTTGGCTTTAACAATCAAAAAGGGTGGTTACACTATTCGCTGACACTTTTCATTTCAGTACTTCATTCTCGATATCCCATTCGAGCGGAGGTTGTTTCGGTGGCTTCGGGCAAATATCTATTTACGAGCGAATCTGTTTCCATGGGTCACCCAGACAAACTGGCTGACCGCATCTCCGACAGCGTGTTGGACGCGCTTCTGGCTCAAGATCCCATGAGCCGAGTGGCCTGTGAGACCGTTGTAACCACAGGTCTCGCGTTAATCGTCGGCGAAATCACGACCAAAGCGATCGTGAACTACTCGGATATCGTTCGCCAGGCCATTCTCGATGTCGGCTACGACGACGACGAAACCGGCATTTCAGGCAGAACTTGCAACGTCATGGTCGCTTTGGATCGTCAAAGCCCTGACATCGCTATGGGTGTCGACAGTTCGGCTGACAACAAAGACATCGGCGCGGGCGACCAAGGCCTGATGTTTGGCTATGCATGCAACGATACACCCGAACTCATGCCCCTGCCTATCGCTCTGGCACACCGCATCACCAATCGGTTGACCGAAGCTCGCTTCAAAAAGGAAGTAAACTGGCTTCGGCCGGATTCCAAGAGCCAAGTTTCCGTTCAGTACGACGGTTTCAAGCCGATCGGTATCAACAATGTAGTCGTTTCGACCCAGCACGCTCCAAGTGTGACACTCAAAGAAATCCGTGAATTCGTCATCGAAAAGATCATCAAGCCGTGCTTGCCACCGGCCATGATCAAGGACGACATCACCTACCACATCAATCCAACTGGAAACTTCGTGGTCGGTGGACCGCACGGTGACAGCGGTTTGACAGGCCGAAAGATTATCGTAGACACGTACGGTGGCTGGGGACGTCACGGTGGCGGAGCGTTCAGCGGCAAGGACCCAACCAAGGTGGACCGATCCGCAGCCTACATGGCTCGGCACATCGCCAAGAACATCGTGGCTGCCGGCCTTGCCGACCGTTGCGAAATCCAGCTCGCTTATGCAATTGGTGTCAGCAAACCAGTTAGCGTCCGCGTTGACACGCAGGATTCTGGCAAGGTTAGCGATGAACGCATCTGTGAAGTCGTTCAAACGTTTTACGATTTAACACCGCGAGGGATTATCGAGTACTTGGATCTTCGACGACCCATCTACAGCAAGACTGCCGCAGGCGGGCACTTCGGTCGATCGGAACCTGAATTCACATGGGAAAACACTTCGAACGCTTCCAAACTCGCGGCCGCAGTTCGTGGCTAGCCCAGATTATTCATTAGCCGTTTGTCGCTAGCCCACGGTTGTCGTTGCGCCTACAACCGGGGGCTAGCGCCTACAACCGGGGGCTAGCGCCCTGCGGCTGATTAATAATGGACCCCTGAATAATCAGGGCTCGAGTGAAGCTTAACCACCCCGTCGAGATAATACTCGGGGGCCTTTTCTTCGCCCTCGGTCTTGCGCCGAGGGTTTTTTCTTTTAGCCAACATGCAAAGCCCACCCAGCATGGTCTCTCGCATACTTGTGTTCATCAAGATTGCAATTCTTGCTGCAATCGTTGTTTGGTTGATTGCCACATTTCCCAAGAAGAACTGGGATACGTTGGTTCAGCAGGACAAGAATTGGTTTCTGCTTGTCCAAGCATTTATCGTTATCCTAATTGCCCACTTATTTAGTTTTTGGCGATGGAAAATCCTGGTTCAATCGCTGGGGGTGCAATTTAGCCTTGCAGAGGCAATCCGACTCGGTTTTCTTGGCACGCTGCTGAACATGGTCAGTGTCGGTTCTGTTGGCGGTGATGTCTTTAAAGCAATTGAGGCGGCTCGAAAGGCGGAAAAGAAAAGAGCAGAAGTGGTCGCGTCGGTTTTGGTAGATCGCGCCCTAGGTTTGTTGGGGCTAGTCATCGTTGCCGGGATTGGGCTATCGATTGCGACATCGTTGTCGCACACGATGCGATGGATCTGGGTGGGTGCCGTTATTCTGAGTTGGTTTGGAGTGGTAGTCCTATTTTCAATCGTGCTTTTCGGCCATCGAGTCCCCATTCTATGGATCAACCGCATTCCGCTCGCTGGACACATTCTGCATCGAGTAGCTCACGCTTGCATGGTCTTTCAAGGAAGGTCAAGATTGGTGCTCGAACTGTTGGGATTGAGCGTGATGGTGCACTTCAGTTTCACGGTCGCATGCGCGTTGATTTCGAACTCGCTGTATGCGGAAACACCGACGATTGCAGAGCACTTCATGACCATTCCACCGGCCATGGCTGCCGCGACCTTGCCGCTTACGCCTGGTGGAGTGGGAGTACAAGAGATGGCAATCGACAATCTATTTCGAGAGCTGCCGAATTTGCCGGTCGCCTATTCCGGCTTAATTGTGGCCGGAGTGCTTCGCGCGTTGTTGATCTGCGTGGCGCTGATTGGTGCCGTTTTTTACTTTACGGGAATTGGTAAGAAGTAAGGCGAGCGGCGGATATGCTTTTACCGGGAGGTTGAGGCCACCCCTGCAAACATGTTTACATCGACTTTGTCCAACCAATTCACTACTCGGGAGGGTGAGGCTCCTGCCGAACCAATGCAGCGTCAGCTCGGCTCTCCCACTAAGTGTCGCCGACCCTGGAGTGTTCGGCGACTGTTTGCGAAGCGGAATGAGTGAGAATCACGGCGGGGACCGCCATGCCACATTGTTAGTTAATTTCACTTTCAGGGCGTTTGGTCAGGTGGAGTTGCAAGTAGTTAGCCCGTTCGATATTTCGATCGGTGACACTCAATTTGTGGCCGCAGAGTTTTTGAAGATGAGCTGGCTGGGTGTGAATGAACAGCTTGTTCACCGTCGGAATCTTGACGTTTTCGATCAAGCCCAGGTTGACTCCCATTCGGACCTTGCTCAAGTAGTGCATGGTCTCTTCGCTGCTGATCTTCTTGGCGGTACAGAGAATCCCTAAAGCCCGGCTCACATTGTCGTGCAAGTCTTGTCGGTTTTCACTAACCAGGAACTCCCTGGCTTTTCGTTCGTAGTCAATTAGCCTAGGGACCACTTCACGGACTTTGGCCACCAGAGCTAATTCATTTTTGCCGAGGGTTGTCTGATTGCTGATCTGGTAGAAATCCCCCATGAATTGCGAGCCTTCGCCGAATAGGCCACGCACGGCGACGTTGATTTTATTCAGAGCCCGAAAGACTTTGTCGATTTGTTTGGTGGCAACCAGGGCAGGCAGATGCAACATGACGCTGACTCGCAGGCCGGTGCCAACGTTGGTCGGACACGCGGTCAAGTATCCGAGTCGTTTGTTGAACGAGTAGGTCAATTTGCTCTCGAGTTGATTGTCGAGTTGATCCATGCGTTGCCATGCCGCCTCAAGGTCCAAACCACTTTGCATGACTTGGAGACGCAAGTGATCTTCTTCGTTGACCATGATGCTAAAGCGTTCGTTTGGATCGAGAATAACGGCTCTCGCTCCCTGGCTTTCGCTCAGCTCGTGGCTGATCAATTGCCGTTCCATCAAAAATTGGCGATCCAAGTCGCCGAGTTTGGCAACGTCGACATACTCGGAATCGGCGGACAAAGGGAGGGAGTCCAACGCTCGGTGAACTGACGCCGCGATAGCAATTCGGTCTTTAGGCGTGCATTTGCGGATGAACGGAAACTCAGACAGGTTACGAGCTAGGCGTATCCGGCTGCTCATTACGATGTCCGATTCCGGCCCTTGGCCACGCATCCATTCGCTGCTTTGGTTAGCTAGTTCCTCAAGTTTCACGGTCGATGTTTTCGTTGGAGTAGCGGAGTTTGGATTTAGTATATCGCAATCAAGTAAGCGGTTGAGTTGGGTAAATCAAGCTATCGGCGGATCGGATTGAAAATCATCGTCGAGATCCTCTAGGGTTTCGTCGCTCCAGGACGATTCGTCTCCGGATTCCACAGCAGATATCTTATCGCGCAATCGGCTGGCCGCTTCGTAGTCTTCCTTGTCGACTGATTCTTTCATCTCAACCTTTAGCTGCATTACGCGATGCTGACGTTCTGGAGAGCCGGTTTGGTTGGTCGGCACTTTGCCCATATGTTGCAAAGCACCATGGATATTGACAAGCAACGGCTCCAAAAGCACCTCGAAGGCCACATAATCATAGGCACAACCCAGACGACCACCCTTTCGGAAATCGGCGAAAGTATTGCCGCAGATTGGGCAAGTTTTCTTATCTGCGGTCGCAGTTTCCTCGGCGACTTTTTCGATTTTGAGCTGTTTGGCCAGCATGCTCGAAAGTGCCGATGCTGGCGTAGCGGTCCCCTCGTTGGACAAAAACGTCCTTGCGTGCTCTTCACATAAGTGCAAGACGCTCGGGCCATTCGGCTCGGTTAGCTCCGTAATATGGAATGTTGCTGGTTTTTCGCAGTGTTGGCACTTCATCTTGAAATTCTCTTGCGTGCTGGTTCGCGGTAAACGACTTCACTGGTAGTATAGGCATCTTGGGCCGATCCGGCGATGCGGTTAGGGCAAGGATTCTCGCGCGATTGAAAGCTAACTCGATAGGATGAGTGCATTTCCTAGTTTTGAAGAATATCTGACGTTGTCCTCCAAATTCGATTTGGTTCCGGTTTATCGACGTCTTTTGAGTGATCATTTGACCCCCGTTTCTGCCTTTCGCTTGCTGGACGACGGTCATAGCCCCGCTTGCCTTTTTGAAAGTGTCATTGGGGGCGAGAAAATCGGTCGATACAGCTTTATCGCAATCGGCCCCCGATCTCGCGTGGTTGCCTTTCGAAACGAAGTGGAATGGCATCACCAAGGAGAAACGATTCGTCAGACTGTTTCTGACCCGTTGGAATTCCTGCGAGAAAAAATCGGCAACTTGTCCGTAGCGAGCCTGCCCGATTTGCCTCCCTTCGTAGGCGGTGCGATTGGCTACGCCGCTTACGATGTCGTTCGCTACGTCGAAAAACTTCCAAACGCGCCCCCAGATGATAGACACTTGCCCGATTTGGAGTTCGGTTTCTATGATTTGATGGTGGTGTTCGATAACGTCAATAAGACGGTTATGATCCTCAATCTGGTGCCCAAGTCCTCCAGTGGCAACGACCGGGAAACGTACGATGCTGCCGTTCAACGCATCAACGAAGTAACCGACAGAATCAGTCAGTCGATACCAGCAATTCCAGCGGCTGACATTGTTCTCGGCCTAGCACCGACCATTCGGCCAAAATCCAATTTCACCCAAGCCGAGTTCGAATCCGCGGTCCTCAAATGCCGCGAGTACATTCAAGCAGGAGATATTTTCCAAGTCGTGTTGAGCCAACGCTTTGAAATCGAAAGCGATTGCGAGCCGTTGGAAGTGTACCGCTCGTTGCGAGTCATCAACCCTAGCCCGTTTATGTTCCTGGTTCGAACTCCGTTCTGTACGCTCGTTGGCAGTAGTCCCGAGGTCATGTCCCGAGTCGTTGACCGCGTAGCGACGGTTCGCCCGTTGGCAGGCACGCGACCACGCGGAAAGACAGCGGAGGAAGACGAACAGTTCGCTCGCGAATTGCTGGCAGACCCCAAGGAGCGAGCCGAACACGTGATGTTGGTAGACCTAGGGCGTAACGATATCGGCCGCGTTGCAAAATTTGGCTCCGTACGATTGAGCGATTTGATGGTCGTGGAGCATTATTCGCATGTTATGCACATTTCATCCAACGTGACTGGCATCCTGCGTGACGACATGGACGCCATGGACGCCTTCAAAGCCTGCCTACCTGCTGGGACAGTCAGTGGAGCTCCAAAAGTTCGCGCGATGGAGATCATCGATGAACTGGAGCCAACGCGACGCGGCCCATATGCGGGCGCCGTCGGCTACTTTGACTACCGCGGAAATATGGACACTTGTATCACGCTGCGCACGATGGTGATGTGCGATAGCAAGATCTATATCCAAGCAGGCGCAGGCTTAGTCGCCGACAGTGACCCCACCAGTGAATACCAAGAGACGGTCAACAAAGCCAAAGCCTTAATCACCGCCGTCGAAGCAACGATAACAAGACTCCGTATCGAGGGTTAGCGCTGGACGGGTTGAGTCTACTTGGGCAAATCCACTCGCATCCAAAACGGATGCTTTCGATCGGCCCGCCCACGTACATCTTCGAGAATGACTCGGGTTTCAGGCCTTGGATCTCGTCTATCCCGATTCCCTTTGATCAAGAGAGTGATCGGCTTTTCGAAATCGACCATTTCCGGCGAAAGCCAAATGGAATAGTTTTTCGCGGGGACCGTTTCCATACTAACCGTGTTTGTCTGTTTGTTGATGGCGGAATTGATCTGGTATCCCGATCCCGGCTTGGTAGAAGCTAAAAACAGCAAGGGATGAATGAGCTTTTCCTTGAATAGTTCTTTCGTTTCGAACCACCAAAAGAAACGATCACCAGCTCGAAGGGTAGTCGCCGAAAAATCCTTCGGGAACGGAGTTCGAACCCTGGCTGGAAAACTCATCCAGTTCATGATTCGGGGCAGTTCCTCTTGGAAATGATCTGGTTTTCGCCCGTTATAGAGTGTTACTAAACAGTCGATTTGTTTACGACTCAACATTTTGTCCCACTCTTTTCCATTCGTTTCTGTGAATTTGTCCAGTTCTCCAGCAACAAAATAAGTGGGAATGTACTCGGCACTGCTCCCGTAGTGAATCACGTATTTGCGGGCTTCACCGCTGATCAAAATGCATCCCGCCCACAGGTCCGGGTGGGCCAATGCAATATCCCATGCAGCATCCGCGCCCATGAAGTGGCCTGAAAGAAAAACTCGGTCGGAATCAATGCTAAACCTTCGCATGGCATCGCGAAGAGGCGCCAAGATCATGGTGTGTTCATTCTCTGTAAAGTTATAACTCGGCTGTTTGGGCTCGGCCCAATCGGGCGAGACAACGATATAGCCTCGCTTGGAAGCTTCTCCAAAACAACGTTTGGCTTCCGGCGAATACTGCCCTGCCCACCAGGCGATTTGCCATTCCATATTCGTCGACTCGCCTGGCAACGTGAAGACGCAAGGATAACGACGAAATGGATTGTATTCGGGTGGCAGTTGGACAATGTACCGCGATGATTTCCCGATCATATCTCCACCCAATGGAACCTCGATCGCAAAGCGACCCGTAATGGTTGATTGGATGGCCGGCTGAGAACTGTCTGGCGGGTTGATGGTAATAGGCACAGCCGCAGACTCTGGAGTGGGCAATGGAGGAGCCATGTTCGCAATGATCTTGGCTACCAAATCCGGAGTGCCTGACTCCAACCTGGTAAGCTCTTGAACGATCTGATCGTCTCGCAAAGGTTTGGAAAGATACTCCGTGATTAGCCGCCGCGCTTTGACTCCAGCAGCAACCACGGACGCATTGTCCTTGCCAGCGGTCGGGCCAAAGATCCAGCCGCTAATGGCAAGTGCCCCTAACTGGTCTGGTTTGAGCGTTGTATCGGCTCTTCTACGCCGGTAGTCGGTGAATCGCAATGCCGTATCTGCGGTCAGATTGGTAGTGATCTCTGCAAGCAACGATTGCATTTCGGTTTTTGCCAGTCCATCGGAGACTTTTGAGACATCGTCAGTCATCCAAGCTAGCAGCTCGTCGCGTTCCTTTTGGCCGCCAGCGATCGTTTCCAATTTGGCAACGGCTTTGAGCTGGGTTTCGATTGAAAGACCAGCTCGTTTGATACTATCAAGTGTGCTTTCCAGAATCAGTTTGGAAAACTGAAATTGGCCCGCATCTTTCGCCAACTCAGCGGCTTCGAAAAGCTGATCCGCGACGTTTTGATCCAAAGACTTCAACTCGGATTTTGTATTTTCCAGTTCTGGGAACTTGAGGATTGCTTCCACCAACACTTGTCGAGCCTCCACAAATCGCTCGGCGGAAATAAAAAGGTTTACTATTTCGAACCAGTCTTTTGATCTGGTAGGGCTAGCGTTCTGCACCAAAATGGCACGCAGGTCTCTTCCGTTGAGACTATTTAGCGACAGCCGCATGTCCCAATCGTACTCACCCTTAGCGCCTTTTAGCCCTTCCACGCGAACATAGTTTGTCGTCACCTCGGTGATCCCTTGAACGATTGCGATGGGCGTATCGTGAGACCTAATAAAACAAATACGACGCCCGAATACATCGAACGGTGAACAGTCGATAATCGAGCCGCTGGGAACCGCCGTCGCACTCTTAGCGACTAGGTTGCCAATATATATTTTGATTGAGTTATCTTTCACAGGAACGGCGGCTTCGCAGCGGCCGACGTTTACATACGTTCGTCGCAGCCCGTCATCAAGCAGGGTAATCAGCAAAGCCTTTGCTTCCGCATTTTGGTTCACGCTAGCTTGAGGCGGAACGATGTATTGAACGGAACTATTTTGCCCTGGACCCAGCACCATGCCGTCAACGAGTTTGATCGTTGATTGCTGTCCCGATCCGATGCCTTCCAAGAGTGAGGCAAAAAAAAAGGCGAGAAGCAATCTCGCGGTCATGGTGAACTTTGGATTGCGACAAGCGAATCGCGATATGCATTGAGCCATAGAAAGCATCTCTCGAATCGGGCAACACAAACCAAATAGCAACAATCAAACTCAATGCTCTTGCGACGTTTTAGCGACCGCCAAAGTATTTTTTCAACGTCTCCGATGCAGCGTCTTTGGTGTCCTTGGTCGATGGTCCCGCAGCAGCTTGCTTCGGAAGCTTGATCGGCTCGCGACGGTCAGGTCTTACGAACTTGACCGGTTCAGGAGCCCTCGATTCCACTTCCGAGATTTGCGTTCCATCTAACCGAGTTGTATCCTCCATCGCAATTTGGCGAGTGTCGAATTCACTTCCCTTCGAGGGTATCGTCCGATCAACTTGATCGGCTTCGGATAACCACGAACTGATGTCGACGCTTTCTCGCGAATCCATGCTGCTTTGTTCCGTCATTCGACCAGCAGCTTCTTTTATCGATTGCACTTCTGGTTGTTTCGAATTGGCGATACCAACTTCCATCAGAACTTCAAATTCCAATTGCCCGCACCGGAGTCTATCACCATTCTTCAGAATCTTGGCTTTGTCGGGAGATACTTGCTTTTCGTTAATGAAGGTACCGTTTCGACTCTTCAAGTCGACCAAAAGCAATCGACCGTCCTTCTGAACGATTGCGCAATGTTTTCGACTGATTGACTCACTCTTGGGCCGCAACTGACAAGACTCGCCGCGACCGATAAGGAACTTTTCGTCCTTTATCTGAATTAACTTTCCTTCGTGCGTTCCAGAAAGGACTTTCAGAGAAACCTGCATTGCCTGCCCTTTTTTTGAAGTCATGATCAATTCTGACTACAGAATTAACCAAATTTTTACCAAAAATTCGAGTACGATTCAACGCACCCTACCACTAATACTAGTCATCTTTCAGCCGGAAAAACAACGAAACGGACAAAAATCAATCATCCAGTCGGGGGGGTGGATTGCCTTTTCCCGTCGTCAGAAGATTGCTAATCGAACCATTTTGCCAATTAATTGAAAGCAGGCGTGAGGCCCCCATCTTCAAAGTGGCGACAAAAAAATCTACCCAGTCGTCTAGTACATGGGTGCTAGATTCGTTATCGGAATCTGCCTCCAGAAGTGACGCGACGTCCTGTGCTTTTTCCCGCATTTTTTTTTGGTGGTTGGGGTTGGAACCGCCTGGAGCATCAAGAAGACCGCACAATTCGGGCATTGATTGAGAGCGACAGAGGAGAAAGCTACCATGTTGAAGCAACCCTGTTGCAGATCTGCGTTGAGCACTTCCAAGAATTTTAGCGTTATCAATGATTAAGTCGATCGGGGAACGCCTTAAAAAACATAAAAAATGCGACGGAATCTTTTCAGCCCTCGCTGCACAAGTACATTCCGCAAGTCGCGCATCCCATCCTAGCTTTTGCAACTGTTCAACAAAGCTCAAGTGAATTGCTCGGTAAAGTGCTTCGTTGTGTCCTTTGACGGAATAGTTGGCTCGATTTGGAATGAGGATGCTATATGTCAGCTCCTGGTCGTGCACAATTGCCCCACCCCCGGTTTTTCGTCTTACCCACGGCAGTTCGCTCAAGTGCGGAACTTCGTTTCGATCTTCGATCTGTTGGAAATGACCAATCGAAAGAGTAGGGCGATCCCAGCGATAAACACGGAGAACAACTGGCCACGCTGGCGTCGCATTTTGTAGCAACGCCTCATCAATAGCCATATTGCTTTCGCCGGATCTTGGTGGATCCACGATGACTAAGCCCTGGACAGAATCGCCCCAATCTGATTCCATTGTTTTGGAAGAATCCACTAGTGATTACACTGCTTTTTGTAAGCGTCCCAGTCGAGCAAGCGGTCTAACTCGGCTGGGTCGCTCATTTTGACTTTGATGATCCAACCCTCGTTGTACGGATCCACGTTGAGGCTCTCGAGCTTATCGACCAAATCGGAATGGACTTCGACAACGGTACCGCTAACAGGGCTGTACATTGGGCTAACCGCTTTCACACTTTCGACCTCGCCGAACTCGCTGCCTGCGGTCACAGTTTGACCGATTTTCGGCAACGCCATGAAGACTAGGTCAGTGAGTTCCTCGACGGCAAAGGCGGAGATTCCAATGGTGGCGATGCCAGAGGACTTGTCGGCAACGTATGCCCATTCGTGCGAATCGCAGTACCGGAGTTGTTCTGGAGTAATGCTCATTACGATGATGATTTCTTGTAAAAAGGTAACGGAACGATGGCCGCAGAAACGGAGGTACCTCGAATATCAATATCCAAAGTTGTGCCGACAACCGCAACGGCAGGATCTAAATAGGCCATCGCGATCGGTTTGTCCAGCGTTGGGGAAAAACTACCGCTTGTCACTTGACCAATCACGCGAGAATCGGAATCCAAAAGGTTCGCACCTTGCCTAGCAGCCCGTCTCCCGTCCAAAACCAATCCGACACGTTTTGATAAAATGTCGCCTTTCGATTTTTGCTCCAAGGCTTCTCGCCCAACGAAATTGCGGTCTTTTAAGTTACATGCGAATCCTAGCCCGGCTTGATACGGATCGATTGTCTCGTCCAACTCATGGCCGTAAAGCGGCATCCCAGCTTCCAGCCTCAACGTATCGCGAGCTCCGAGTCCGACGGGTTGAACACCCATCTCTCTCCCCGACATCATGATGTTTTCCCAAACTCGAGGCGCGTCCTCTGCCTTAACAATCATCTCCAGGCCGTCTTCCCCGGTGTAACCGGTACGCGAGACGATGCATGGCTTGCTCATTTGCTGAGTTACTTTCGCCCTATAGTATCCAAGCGACAACGCAGAGGCGGGTAAGAGAGGCTTGCATATCTCAATTGCTTTTGGCCCTTGAACTGCAATCATGGCGGTTGCGCTGGTCACGTCGTGAAACTCCACATCCGGAAAGTCGGCCAAGTGTGGTTGAAGCCAATCTACGATTTTTGCGCGGTTGCTCGCGTTGACCACCAACAGGAAATAATTCTTGCCGCTCGGGCTTTCTAAGCAGCTAACAAGCACGTCATCTAGGATTCCGCCTTCTTCGTTGCAAACGAGCGAGTACCGAACTTGACCCGTTTGCATGTCAATGACCCTACGCGTCAACAAATGGTCCAAAAGCTGATCGGCCCGTGGGCCGTCAAAACGAAGCCGTCCCATGTGCGAAATGTCGAAGACTCCAGCAGCGTTTCGCGTCGCATGGTGCTCCGCCACAATTCCAGCGTACTGAATTGGCATCTCATAATTGGCGAACTCCGCCATACGAGCACCGTGAGCTTGGTGCCAAGCATGCAATGGGGTAGCGGAGAGTTGAGAACTCATGGGAATCTAGTTGCCTTGTCAACGAACAGCGGTCGGGGGCTCACCGAAAAATCCATTGACCTTCCTCGCCCCAACAAGCCCCAAAGTATAATAGGCGGTGAGAGAACTTCAACTCACGCTCTATGGCAAGCTGGCACCCCGCTATTTCCGCTAATGATTTGATAACTTGCCCTCCAACTTTACCTGTCTTAACACGACGCCTCTAAATATTGGCTGGCTTTGAACTATTGGTGACGATCAGGTATAACCATGGCCTGTCGTCCGGCTCTTTTGCTTGTAAGCCTCATAGAATACCAGAATCGACTCAAGGCAATTGACGTTTGAAGCCGTTTAAAGCCTTGCCGAACCATTCCAAATACAATCAACGCTACTTTACTTGTAAGTCTTGAATCTTTCAAAGAGACAATCCATGACCCAGATCGAATATTCGCTTGGACAAGAAGTTGGTATTTCAGGAATTGCGAATGAAATTGATGCGGACTCTCTTTACGACAAATGCATGGCTCTGGCTCGAAACCTGTGGTGGAGTTGGCAGCCAGAGGTAAACAGCCTCTTTCGCGATATCGATCCCATCCGTTGGCGACAATTGGATCATAACCCCATCGCATTGCTGAGGGAATTCACGCCGGAAAGGTTGGCAATCCGCGCAGGTGAAATGGTTCTGCACAGTCGAGTCAACTACGCGTTTCGTCGCCTGCAGGAGTATCTCGAAAGCAAGAATACGTGGGCTCAAAATAACGCGGGTGTCCTCGGAGCCAAACCAGTCGCGTACTTTTCTGCCGAGTTTGGTTTGCATGAATCGCTGCCCGTTTACTCAGGTGGCTTGGGTGTGCTCTCTGGCGATCACGTCAAAAGTGCAAGCGGACTCGGAGTGCCGCTGGTTGGGATCGGGCTGTATTACTCGCACGGTTATTTCAAGCAGCATTTGAGCGCCGATGGCTACCAACGCGAAGAATACTTCGAAACCAAAGTGGAAGATCTACCGCTCGAGCCCGCCGTTCTTGCCGATGGAACGCCACTTATGGTTGCAATCGATACTCGCAATGGGCGTCTGCTCGCCAAAGTCTGGAAAGTACAAGTCGGACGAGTCCGGCTGTTTTTGCTGGACTGCAATGTCGAAGGCAATCGTCCAGAAGATCGCGAGTTGACCAGTCGACTCTACGGCGGCGATGAACGTACTCGCATCCGACAAGAATTGGTTATTGGCGTTGGCGGAGTCAAGGCGCTGCGGGCGCTTGGGATCAACCCCGGAGTTTATCATCTCAACGAAGGCCATAGCGCTTTCGTCCCGCTCGAAGTCATGCGAGAAAGAATGGCGGACGACGGCCTCACCTTTGACGATGCAATGCGAGAGACAGCCGAAGCAACCATTTTCACCACGCACACTCCTGTCCCGGCGGGACATGATCGATTCGCTGCCGGACTGATCGAAGAACACTTGGGACCTCTCCGAGATGCACTGGGAATCAGCTCCGATCGACTGATGGGACTTGGACGAGTGAACGCCGACGATGCGGGAGAAACCTTTTGCATGACGGTCATTGGATTGAAAATGTCCCGGGCAACCAACGCGGTGAGCCAATTGCACGGCCACATTTCCCGCCGCATGTGGAAAAACCTTTGGCCATCCAGAGAAGAGCGGAACATCCCAATCGGTCATATCACCAATGGGGTGCATATCGAGAGTTGGCTCGCGGCTCAAATGCAACAACTCTACGATCGCCATTTCCCAGCCAATTGGAAGAGCCAAATGGGCGAGCCTGACGTTTGGCAAAACATTCATTCCGTCGATCCAGGCGAACTCTGGGAAACGCACAATGCTCTCAAGAATCTGCTCTTGTCCTTTGTTCGCCGACGCATCTCGCGACAATGCCGACGACGTGGCGAAAGCGACGAAATCGTCGAAGCAGCCAGGAATGTCCTTAGCTCGAACATCCTGACCATCGGTTTTGGTCGTCGGTTTGCCACTTACAAACGAGCCAACCTGATGTTCAAGGACATCGATAGGATCTGCAAGATCCTAGATTGTACCGACCGCCCAATCCAAGTGGTCTACGCAGGCAAAGCACACCCCAAGGATGAACCAGGCAAACGCTTTATCCAAGAGATTTCGAATCTTAGGCATGACTCCAGGTTCGCTGGTCGCGTGGCTTTCTTAGAAGACTACGATATCAACGTTTGCAGACACATGATCCAAGGTGTTGACGTATGGCTGAACAACCCACGTCGCCCGTTAGAAGCCTCGGGGACAAGCGGCCAAAAAACGGTGCTCAACGGTGGACTCAATTGCAGCGTACTCGATGGTTGGTGGGCCGAAGCCTACGACGGCTCAAACGGGTTTGCCATCGGCAAGGGGACCAGCCACGCCGAAGATCGCTTGACCGACATTAGAGATGCGGAGTATTTCTACGAGACGCTCGAAGAGCGAGTGATCCCCACTTTCTACGATCGTGATCGCGATGGCTTGCCACGCAAATGGATCAAAATGATGATGAATAGCATCAGCACTTTGGCTTGGCGATTCAGTAGCCACCGCATGGTCATGGACTACGCGCGCTTGGCCTATGTTCCCGCTGCAGGCGGACTCAGCAGCGATATGCAAGGCTCCGATTGATTTCGGACCTATTTTGGTAGTGGAACCGATCGTCTGACGAAGTACATCACTGTAGATGGCACGTCCCTGCGTTTGCAAGGGTTTGGGTGAGGCGGCCCGGACCTTGGTCTCACGCCCGATTTCTCCGTCTTTGACGGTTGACCTACCTCTATCGAATTCTCTGTCGATTACGAATTGTACCGGTCGATCTTCAAAGTTGCGTACGCCACGGATGGCAACCATACGCGAAAGCCGTTTGAATTCGATAAGGGATGATCGATGCTACGCAAACAGGATATAGCTAGCATATGCCTGCCACTTGTGCTCTCTTGTATGTTCGTCGGTTGCCGCGTTCCGAACTGGTGTGCCTACCGATCCGTGCGTTCGCTACCGCTCATTTCCGACGCTTCCAGTCATTCTTGTTTTGAACAGTGTGCCGCGAGCGTCGCTTCGGTAACTTCTTTGCGAGACGAAGCCGACTCGAAGCTTCAAAACGAAGCCACGATCTCAGCCGCGCCAGCCATTCGAATGGCTTCTCAAACTCAAACTCAATCTCCAATTCAAAAAACCGAGGCTTCGAGTCTCTCGAAGCAGGCTGACGGCCCGTTTAAGTTGCCCTCGGATCTGCCGGGTGCCGAAACTTCTCCGCTCAGTTTGCCCAGACGCGATGCCGACGGAAAGCCGCTCGATGCCTCCGCGCAGAAGGAGAACATATTGAAACTGTACTCCGAGTTCCCAGCTTTGTCGATCGAGGCAGACGCGCTGCCGGACGTTACCAGCGGTCAACTTAGGCTACAAGAACTCCAGCAATTGGCCAGAGAAAACCACCCAGGTCTGCGAGCCGCTGCTGCCAGCGTCGAAGCGGCCAGGGGCTTGATGATTCAGGCCGGACTGCCGCCCAATCCCAACGTTGGATATGAGGCGGACACGGTTCGGACTCTCAATACGCCTGGCTATCATGGGGTCTATTTGCAACAGACATTCATCACCGCTCAAAAGCTGGGGCTGGCCGCTCAATCGGCTGCAGTGGACTATGCGAACGCAGAAGTGACACAGCGCAAGACCTGGGTGACGGTTCAGTCGTCCGTTCGTCGCTTCTACTTTCAAGTACTCGCAACGCGAAAGCGAGTCGAATTGGCAAGAGCATTGTCCGAACTTTCAGAAAATGCATACAAGGCTCAAATCAAATTGGTCGTCGCTGGCGATGCGGCTCCGTACGAGCCACTCCAATTGCGAGTATTAACGACACAAGCCAGAGCGTCCGTGATTCGCGCCCAGCAAGAATCGATTGCAGCATGGAGGATGCTCGGTGCTGCCGTTGCAGTCCCCACGCTACCAGCATGTGGCCTCGAAGGTCGAATCGACTGCCCAGTACCTGAGATTGCTTACGAAACCGCGCTGGCTCAGATGACGGCCGTGCATACGGATTTGCAGATCGCAGAGAACTTGATCGGTAAGAATCGAACACAGGTGACTTTGGCAGATCGCGTTCCCATTCCTGACCTCAACGTCGGCTTCGTATTGCAACGGGATTACACATTTACCCCTGGAACAAACACGTACAACTTAACTGTGGGGGGAGCGGTGCCTGTTTGGAACAAGAACCAAGGAAATAGAATTGCCGCTAGGGCTGAGCTTATTCGATCCATACAAGTCGCATCCGACACTCAAAATCAATTGATTACGAAGCTCGCTCCGATATACAGCAGTTATCGATCGAATAGGCTGTTAGCACAATCCTTCCGTACGGACGCTTTAAGCGATCAAGTCCGTGCCTACCGTGGCATCTACCAGCGGTATCTCACCGACCCAAGCGGCATCAGTTTCAACGACGTCATCGTTGCTCAACAGACGGTCGCTGGGGTGCTAAATCAATACATTGATATACTTCAATCGCAATGGCAAAGTACGGTCGATATGGGCGAAATACTTCAGGTCGACGATCTGTTCCAAATGGGTTCCGCCGCTGAAGTTGCAGAATTCCCGACTTTCTGATGGTCCAATTCGTTTAACCCTAAGCCGCAGGCGACGGTTTGGCCGCATCGCGTACCCCAGAGCCGTTGACGGTAGCCACAGGGGGTTGAAGACCAAAGCATTCCGCCAGAGTGTGCCAATTGTTGACATAGGTAGTCGTTGGGAAGTACACTGGGGCGTTTCCCTGTTGGCATTTTGTCGCATCCAGGAAATCTGAACTTGAAAAAACTCCATCGCCGGCTCGATTTCAATCGCGCCGGCGTTTATTTATTGAACGGGAATTCACTTGGACGGAACAAAGGAAGCAATTGCAAAGGCTGACACGCTCATCGAAGCGATGGGATGGATCCGCAAATTTCGTGGCAAAACGACCGTTATCAAACTTGGCGGCTCTTTGATGGCTAATCCTGATGCCATGCAACATACTCTGCTCGACATCATCTTCATGGAAACTGTCGGGATGCGGCCAGTCGTCGTGCACGGGGGAGGCCCATCCATTAACAAGGCAATGGAAGCGGCCGAGATCGAGCCGGTGTGGGTTCATGGGCGTCGCGTTACCGATGCGAAAACCTTGGAAATCGTCGAAAACACGCTGGCCTACGAGTTGAACGAGCAGTTGACGAATGAGATTGAACGTTTGGGCGGGCGAGCTATGAACCTCAACTTCCGAACCACCAATGTATTGTTCGGAGAGAAATTGCTGCTGGAGGAACCCGACTCCGAACCGCTGGACCTGGGATTTGTTGGACATGTGACCCAAGTGGATCGGCAGACCATCGAAAAACTAACGTACACCGAACAGATTCCAATCATCCCATCGATGTGTATGGACTCCCTTGGCCAAAAGTACAATGTGAACGGAGATACGGCGGCCATGGCCGTCGCGGAAGCGCTCGGAGCGGAAAAACTCATCTTTATTAGCGATGTGAATGGCGTAAGACGAGACAAGGCTGACCCAAGCAGTGTGATCCATTCATTAACTGCTCAGGAAGCTCGCCAACTCATTCAAGACGGAATCATCGCCGGTGGAATGATTCCAAAAGTCGAAGCTTGCTTGTCCACATTAGACCGCGGCGTCGGCAAAGTCCACATCATTGACGGCCAAGTCAGGCACTCCCTTCTGCTGGAGATTTACACGACCGCCGGGATAGGTACGGAAATTATCAAAGACCGTCAGTCCTCTGCTATCCGCATTGGTCCATCATAACATGAAACATCTTCGTTCCCTGTTCGATCTTTCGATCGACGAATATCTCGAAATCCTGAACATTGCCGATTCGTTAAAACGGAAGCTTGCTCAGGGCCAACGGCCTGATATCCTCAAGAATCGAAGCCTTGCGCTTTTGTTCGAGAAGGCAAGCTTGCGGACTCGAGTCAGCTTCGAAGCAGGCATGATCCAACTGGGTGGTGCGGCAATCTACTTGACCAACGACGTAGGTTGGCGAGAGCGAGAAACGATTGCGGATTTCGTACGGGTACTGGCCGGCTACTGTGACTTTGTGGTTTGTCGAGCCATGTCGCAATCCACCGTCGATGAGCTTGCTTCTCATAATGTCCTGCCTGTTATTAACGGCTTGACCGACCAATCGCACCCGTGTCAAGCGTTGGCGGACATGATGACGATGCGTGAGTTCTCCAGCGGTGAACTCCGCGGAAAGCAGTTGACATTCGTTGGCGACGGAAACAACGTAGCCCGCTCCCTGCTTAAAAGTGCGGCGATTTGCGGCATGAAATTTCGACTCTCTGGGCCTATTAAGTACCACATTGAACCACAGCTTGTCGAACGCATCCGAGCACATTTTGGACAACTGGATTTTGAGCAAGGGACCGATATCCAAACGCATGTTCGGGACGCAGATTTTCTGTACACGGACGTTTGGACCAGCATGGGGCAGGAGGCGGAGGCCCATGCCCGTTCGGTCGATTTCGTACCCTACCAAATCAACGGCGCGATGATGAAGCTTGCACCATCCCATTGCAAAGTGTTGCACTGCTTGCCTGCCCGGCGCGGTTTGGAGATCACCGATGACGTGATCGATTCCCCCAGTAGCATCGTCTTTCCTCAAGCCGCGAACCGAATGCACTTGCAAAAGAGCCTATTGGTTTGGCTTGGAATGCAAAATGGATTCGTGCAAAACAGCCCGCTAGATTAAGGTCCATGGACAAGCCTTTGGAATCCTCGCTTCATTTCGATCTGGAAACGGTCTCTCCCAGTGAGATGCTGCTTGCAATCCAATTGCATTGCAGCCAAATAGCCAATGAATTGAGCGATGTCGAAAGTCCATCGGTTTCGGTGAAAATTTCCGGAGCGCGCGGCCAAGACTTTATCGGTGCCGGTTTCCGCGATGTTGCAGAGGTTGCCGTACAGGGAGCCATCGGCGATTTCGGCTTCTGTTCGTTTGGCGACGGGGAATGCCGTGTGGAAGGAAATGTTGGCGATTTTTTTGGGCACTCCATTGCTTCTGGAGTCTTGTTGGTTCGAGGGCACGCCAAGAAGGCGGTCGGCGCATTGGGAGCAGGCGGCTTGATTTCCATCTACGGAAACGCTGGAGATCGAACGGCCCTAGGAATGCAGGGAGCCGACGTCGTCATTCGCGGTTCCGTTGGCAGTTACGCTGGACTTGGGATGCAGAGTGGTACGCTGGTCGTGTGTGGCAGCGCTGGCAAGCAGTTGGGGCAAGGCATGTGCGGTGGTGCGATCTATATTCGCGGTGAAGCCGAATCGATCAGTTCCAATATCGAAGAACAACGACTGAGAGAACCCGATCGACTCAAAATTGGGATGCTATTGCTCAAATCCGATATCAAGTCCGCAGGTAAAGAATTCCGCTTATTCCGTCCCGTTCGCGAGGAGGTCTAACAGGACCATGAAATCGAATCCGGATTCTGCCCACGACAAATGGACCGCCTTGCGATCGACCATGCGATGCGAACCTCTATTGACCAGGATAGACCCGCTACTGCAAGCTTCGACGGACTCGTGCAGTCTTGCATGCACCCTGAATGCAGCCAGCCATTCTAACGACTTGACTTTGGATCCGCCCTTTTTCACGCGATTGACGGCCAACGCAGGGCTTTCCCAAAATGCCCAACGCAGACTGTTGACGGAACTTCGAAGCTTCGGAATCGCATGGCTTGGCGATGCTTTCGAATCGATAGATCGTAAGCCCCAGGAAACCACCGAAGACCAGTTCGTTGAATTGCCACGGTTTTCGCCGTTGCAAATGGACCAGCCAATCGATGTCGTGTCATTCCACAATGCTGCCGCTATCGAGTTGCAACTGGTTGGTCACCCGTTTCAAACACTGGCTAATTCGCGAAGAGCCAAGTGGACACCTGGACTGCCGATCGATATCGCGGACTTTGAGCAACTCGGAAAGAGGGTCGAGGTTCTGCGAGTCGTGACGGGGGGGAAATGCCCGATTGGAGCTGCCGTTTGTCCGGGGGCTGTGTACGAAGATCTACGATTCCTGATCGATAGCGGCTTTGATTTTGTAACGCTGCTTGTTGACATTCAATATGAGATGTCGCCGACAAGCAGTTTGCAACTGGCTCCACTAGAACCAACCTTGGAGCAATCGATCAAGGCGGTTCAGGATTCTGGCGCGAAGACCAAAATTCTACTGTCCGCCCATCTTTGTGATGGTCTTTCAATCTTTCGTTGCCTTCAAATGGGCGTATCGGCCATTTCGATCGACGCTTTCCTTGCGCAATCGAAACCAAAAGAGGTTGCTCCGGTCAAGGAGTCGATTGGATCGGTCCTGAGCGCTTACGTACCCGCCACGCCTGGAGCCGTGTCACCCTGGGTCAAGCCTGCAATGACCCAACTCGTCGAAGAGCTTCAAGACTGCTCGATTTATGCCGGCAGCGTCGCACGGCTGCACTAGCTCGTGGCGTAAGCTTCCAGCTTGCGATCTCCTAAGGTTGATTCGATGGCTGAAGTCGATTCGATGGCAGGCAGGATGCCTACCCCACTTTTTAATCTGGACAGAGCACTAGTTCGTGGCGTAAGCTTCCAGCTTGCGATCTCCTAAGGTTGATTCGATGGCTGAAGTCGATTCGATGGCAGGCAAGATGCCTACCCCACTTTTTAATCTGGACAGAGCACTAGGAGCAAAAATGGACAATGCTTGGTTTCAGACGCTACGCCACCCCGGTTGCAAAAGCAGTGGCATAGGCACGGCAATGCGAAATCGTGATCATGATTTCGCGGATGCCACGGTCTCTCGCGATTTCCGCCGCCTTGCCTGAAATCTTGATGACTGGCGCTCCCGAGACTTCGTTGACAACTTCGATGTCTGTCCATTGAATGCCTTTGGCCCAGCCGGTACCAAGTACTTTCAAAACGGATTCTTTGGCTGCCCAACGACCTGCGTAATGTTGAGTTGCGGCTTTCCTCGACGAGCAATACAGAATTTCCTTTTGCGTGAAAACGCGTTGTAAGAAAACTTCGCCATGCTTTTCGATCATTTGAGCGATTCGAACGCACTCAATGATATCCGTGCCAATGCTTATCAAATTCCCTGGCATTTCATTCGGCATATTGCGGCAGCGGTTTCATTGGATTGGAATGGTCGGCTTGTCGTTTTTTGGACTAACGAATCCTGAATTGTAACCGCGATTACCTTCGCACATAACCGTCGGCCGATCGTTCGTTGATCCAGGCTACAATGCGATTCCAGTGTAGAACGGCACTCCGTGCCGTTTTTCTCGGCACGGAGTGTCGAGTTACTCTCATGACCAACCCCATTTCAAGTGTTCAGCAGTAGAGAAATCATAAGAAAGACAATGAACAATGGACTGCAAAATGGATGGGAACAAAAAGGATTTGATCGTGCTCGTGCATGGATTTGGAGCAAGGCGGTTGGTGATGTGGCCATTTGCTTGCCTTCTTCGTGCTCGCGGCCTTCGCGTCCGGTTTTGGAGCTACGGGTCGCTTTTTAATCCCATCGAAAAGCACGCGATTCGCTTTTATGATTATCTGCATTCGGTTACCGCCACCGAACGCCGATTCCATATCGTTGCGCACAGCATGGGTTGTATCGTGACCCAATCCGCACTCAACCTTGGAGGATTCCCTAATTTGGGAAGAATTGTTTTGTTGGCTCCACCTAATGCAGGTTCGCCCGTTGCGCGTATCGCATCGAAAGTGATTGGCCGATTCATCATTCCAACACGCGAGCTTTCCGACTTGGAGACCAGTTACGTAAATCAGTTCGAAAGAAAATTTACGGCGGATATCGGCATTATCGCAGCTAGATTTGATGTGTTAGTCCCAATTAGCAGCACGCATCTTCTCAACGAAAAGGCGCATGTGGTCATCAATGCAACTCACAATTCACTTCTTCTGTCGCCGAAGGCCAGCAAACTCACCGCAAGATTTTTGACGCACGGCTCGTTTAACAAACCAGCCATTGCACCGGTGTCGTAGTAATATGCTCGCCTTGCTGAGCTACGCTCCCGACGGAACCGACCAGTGGCCATCGCGGTACTTGCGTTGCACCAAACTGTTGGCTTCCACATCGCCAACGATCTTATGTGTTGCAGGGTCAACCGCAAGGGCACGTCCGACCCTTGCCGCGATGTTTGCCAAATGCACGACGGCTGCTGACAATCGGCCTGCAGCGATATCGGCATTGGTACTCGGCGATACGCCCCGCATGGCGTCGAAGAAGTTTTGATGATGTGCGACAAGATCGCTGCTGCCTTGCCTTTCGTCTAACAACTTATTCTTGGGCCCATACAATTTCCATCCGACGCTATGCCCTAGGATCAGGCAGCCCTCCGTTCCATAGAAAGCGGCTCCGTTTTCATAGCCCTCTTGAACGTAAGGAGTCCATATCCGTTGTTCAAAGATAAGTTGTACGATGCCTCGATTGGCAGAAGCATCGTCGAATTCCATGACCGCGTACTGAGTATCCGGAAATTGTTGATCGTCATCAAAAAACAACTTGTTGCCAATGCAAGTCACCTTCGTTGGAAAAGCCTTGACGCCGAGCCCCCATAACGCGACGTCGATATCATGGACTCCATCGTTTCCCATGTCACCACAACCGAAGTCGTGCCACCATCTCCAAACACCGTGTAGCAAATTCTTCCGGTAGGCTACTTTTTGGGCAGGGCCGAGCCAGGTGTCAAAATCCAGCTCCGCCGGCGGAGCTGCTGGTTGCTCGCGTCCGATCGAACCACGGCGCTGACTATTCCAAGCTTTCGCAACCAGCACTTTGCCGATGGCTCCCTTGCGAAGTCGATCGATTGCCTCGCGAACGAATCCTGTGCTGCGGCTCTGAGTCCCAACTTGCAAAATTTTTCCTGATTTCTCGACGGCATCCTGCAGCAATTGCCCCTCGCGCAGGTTGTGACAACATGGCTTCTCAACATAAACATGTTTGCCCGCGTTCAGAGACAATATGGCCGCGGGAGCGTGCCAATGGTCCGGCGTTGCGATGAATACGGCTTGGACTTTCTCGTCGATCAGTACTTCCCGAAGGTCATTGACGGCTTTGGGTGCCTTTCCCGAAATCTCCTGCACGGTTTTTACCGCATTTTGAAGTCGGTTTCGATCGACATCACAAACGTAGGCGATTGAAACGTCGGTTCTGCGAGCCAGTTGTTTCAGGTGGTTCATACCCATTCCACCAACCCCGATAATGCCGATCGCATTCGGATCTGCATCATTGGCTTGCGACAATTGGGCGACCAAGGGAATCGCAACTGTTGCCATGGCCGAACTTCTAAGAAACGCTCGGCGCTCCGAAGAAGATTCATTCGGAAAATGCAGTTTCATAACCAAGTCACTCTGTCGATAGAACGAAAATTCAGTACGAGACGACACTATCACCATAAGAAATTCAAATCCCGCCCGCAACTACCCACCAGAGAATACATCGATCTCTTTTTCACTCAGTGGTTCGTTAACCCGTTCGGCCCAGTTGGGAAGCCTGGCGAGTCGACGTAATCTCACGCAACCCAACGCAAGAAGTCACTCATACCACCCTCTTCCGTTCTTCCGTTGGCTGTAACACAATAGGCCAGTGATTGGGCATCCACTGATAACCCAGGATACAGCATGGCGTCGATCTTAAGGCGGGCCGATTTAAATCGTAGCGGAAGCTGTCAAAGCTTTCGTGAATGCTGGACGCCAACGAAATGCTTGACGCATTCCGCTACTAGGGAACGCTAGCGAAAGTGTTTCGCGGCCAAACGGCTAAATACCAGGAAA
>JANPNA010000079.1:0-2415 GCA_031427235.1 Pirellula sp. | reverse complement strand
GTCTTGCATCTTTATTTTCCTCTCAGGTGGCTTAGCGCAACACGAGAGTTTTGACTTGAAGCCGAACGCGCCTGAGAATGTCCGCGGTGAGTTCAAGCCGATATCGACTCGCACGCCAGGCTTGCAGATTTGTGAACACTTGCCCATGTTGGCGGAACGAAGCGACCTGTGGGCACTTTGCCGTTCGCTAACGCATAGCTCGAACGACCATTCCGTCGCTCACCACATCATGTTGACTGGGCATACGCAGTTGCCAACAGGCTTCAATCCCAACGGTTCCAGTCGCACCGACCGACCGTCCATTGCGTCGGTGGCTGGTTACGCCACCAAGGCTCGAAACAACTTGCCGACGGCCGTCATGCTGCCCGAGCGACTGGTTCACTCGACAGGCAGAATCATACCTGGGCAACATGCTGGCGAAATGGGGGCGCAACATGACCCGTGGATGGTGGAAGCATCCCCTTTTCACAACACTGCGTACGGCGCATTCCCTGAGTTTGGTTTTGATCATCAGGATCGCGGTAAACCTGACAATCGACTCTTTCAAGCCCCACAGCTCACGCTACCTGACGGCTTAGGCATGAAAGAAATCCATGGTAGACTGCAATTGTTGGAGACTCTGAAACGACAACAGGCCACGTTGTCAAGTTTTGCCGAGACCCAATCCTTCGATCGGTTTCGGCAAAGTGCGATCTCGCTACTCACGGAAAAGTCGATTCAACGTGCATTGGACGTAACGCGCGCTGAGGATGCCGCGTTGGATCGCTATGGTCGAAATTCCTTTGGCTGGTCGTTGTTGATGGCCCGTCGATTGGTCGCTGCCGGAGTCAACTTGGTTCAAGTCAATCTTGGCAACGATGAAACATGGGACACGCATGGCAATGCATTTCCGCACTTGAAAAACTCCCTGCTGCCCCCTACGGATCGAGCACTATCCGCCTTGCTGGACGACCTTCATTCCACCGGTGAACTGGACGAGACGTTGGTGGTGATGGCTGGCGAGTTTGGCAGAACGCCTCAGATCACGCTACTTCCTCAGCATTACAAGTTGCCTGGTCGCGACCACTGGGGAGCGGTACAGTCGGTCTTCTTTGCCGGAGGAGGTGTGCGAGGTGGCAACGTGGTTGGCAAGTCGGATTCGCATGGTGCCTATCCTGCCGAACAACCGGTGAAACCAGAAAACTTCGCGGCCACCATTTACCACGCGCTTGGTATTCCAACCACTGCCGTTTGGAAGGATGCTACGGACCGACCGCACCCAATTTACCACGGCGAACCGATCAGCGGTTTGATATAGGAAAATCCTCAAGCATCGCTTCTCATTCTGACCAGACGGCAAATTCATTGCCGCTTGGGTCGAGGAACTGAAATCTCCGTCCGCCGGGAAACGAAAAGATGGGTTTGATAACCACACCGCCAGCGGCCTCAACTTTTGCAAGTGTTGACTCCAAGTCTTGGCTATAAAGAACAACGAGCACACTGCCTGAACTGGTCAAAGCTTTTTGGTCGGATCGGTAGAAGCCGCCATCGATTCCAGCGTTGCCAAAGCTAGCGTAGTCTGGTCCGTAGTCGATAAATTGCCAATCAAAGACCTTTTTGAAAAAGTCCTTGGAAGCGTCCATGGCGGAAGCTGGGAGTTCGATGTAGTTGATGTGATGATGATTGCTCATGCTAAGGCGAGCGACTATGTGAAAACTAACAATCATAACCCGATACGTAAGTGAGGGACCTGCGAAATTGTCCCTCGCTTACGCTTCGGGTTGGGATACTACACTCTGCCGCTCGCCTTATAAGAGCTTAACCTCGAGCCCGAGGCGACGGTCGCGGATCGAGCCGTCGCCTACGGCTGACTGTTAAACGATGAATGGTTTCTAGCGTTGGATCGCCACTTTGACGATCGCTTGGCAAGCCGTCTCGATTTGCTCTCGCGAAACGTCTAGATGCGTTACCAATCGGACGCTTTGGGGGCCGAAAGGTAGTGACAGAATGCCATGTTGTTTTAGCGAAAGCGAAAATTGGGCTGCCGTGCCCCACTCGCTTGCGACGTGGAAGATGACAATGTTGGTGTCGGGCACTTCGTCGCTGAGACGGAGTGTTTTGCATTGACCAATGGCGTGGGCCAAAATCTTTGCGTTTGCGTGGTCCTCGGCCAAGCGTGCCATTTGGTGTTCGAGAGCATACAATGCTCCTGCTGCGAGAATGCCGATTTGCCGCATGCCACCGCCGAAGAGCTTTCTGGCCCGTCGGGCTTTTGCAATGAACTCGCGGGAACCAGCCAAGCAAGAACCTACAGGAGCACCGAGTCCTTTACTGAAACAGACGCTGACCGATTCAAATGGTTCTGAAAATTCTTGCATGGGAACGCCAGTTGCGACCGATGCGTTGAAGAGCCTCGCACCATCCAAGTGGGTTTTG
>JANPNA010000078.1:0-3015 GCA_031427235.1 Pirellula sp. | reverse complement strand
CGGCGGAGTCGTGATAAAAAGCCGAGATACCAAGTATGTTCGTCATCGTGCCACACTACGCTGTCGGATACTTCCATGGTCCTCGGTATTCGCGACGCAAGAGTCGGTTCGCGTCTTCGTCGCCAACGATCTTTTCGTTTGCACCGTCCCATTGAATGCTCCGGCCAATTTTATACGAGACCATTCCGAGCAAGCTCATGTTGGTTGCTAGATGGCCGATCTCGATATCGCAGGTCGGTCGCTTGCCCGATTCGATCGCATCGGTGAAATCGGACCATAGCAGTTTAATGCTATGCCCATCAGGCTCTTGATGCTGCGCGTCCTGGTGGACGACGGGCTGTTTGGAGTCTGCAGGATAAAAAGTCCATCCATCCCTCCACCCCATATGAAACGTGCCTTTCGTGCCGTAAAAGTAGCAACCGACGGAATGTTTCTCTGCTCCGTTGCCAGCGAATTTGCGATGTTCCCAGGTTGCGGTAAACGACTCGAATTCGAAGACAGCAATTTGTGAGTCCGGCGCATCGGTCGTTTGCTCTTTTTCATTTAAGACCGCAGCACCCGCGACGGGACGACCGCCCCACGAAAAGATCTTTTTAGGGTACTTCTCTTCCGACCACCAGAGAACTTGATCCAGCCAATGAACACCCCAGTCACCGAGGGTTCCGTTTGCAAAATCGAGGTAATTGCGAAAGCCACCCGGATGGATCTTGCGACAATAGGGACGCATCGGAGCGGGGCCGCAGTACATGTCCCAGTTCAAATTGGATGGTGGCTCACTGTTCTGCGTCGGCTTTTCTATACCACCGGTGCTGTGAACAAACATCCTGACCATCCCAATATCGCCAACACTTCCGTCCTTCAGGAACTTCATCCCTGACACGTAATGTGGACCGATACGACGGTGCAAGCCAACTTGGACGGTGCGATTGGCTGCACGCGCGGCATTGAGCATGGCTCGACTCTCTTGAATCGTGTGCCCTGTTGGCTTCTCCACAAAAACATGAGCACCCGCACCGATGGCTGAAATCGCATTGAGTGCGTGCCAGTGATCTGGGGTAGCGACAATTGCGATATCGATTTTCTCCTTGTCGATCAGTTCACGAACATCTTGATACGTTTTCGGCACATCGCCCGAGAGAGTCTTGACTTTCTCGGCTGCCAACTCGAGTACATCCGAGTCGACATCGGCCAACGCGACTACTTGACAATTGCCAGCGGCCATCGCTTCCTTGAGTATGTTCATTCCCCACCAACCACTGCCGATCAACGCAGTTCGATACTTTTTGGCTTTTCCGATGGCATGAACGCTCGGTGCGGACCCTAGTACCAACCCAGTGGCCAAGGTCGATTGAATGAAATCGCGTCGATGTAGGGTCATTAGTCAAGTCTCAAGGAAAGGGATACGTTTACGCAAGCGATCTCGCCGGATGCATTGCGACAATAAATCAGGCCATTGCAAAGTACAGGGACCGTCCAGCACTTGCCATCTAATATCTTTGCTTTTGCGATTGGGGAAAACGATTCGTTGGACACGGGAGCGATCGAGAGTTCTCCTGATTCGCTGAGAACGATGAGATGGTTGTCCGCCACGAATAACGAACCGGCGCCTAATCCGGGATAACTCCAGCGAACCTCGCCGCTGGAAAGTGTTAGACACTTAAGCTGGACTTCACCACCCGCGTCGCCATCGAAGCCATAAATATGGCCATCGACTAGAACGCTCGAGTTGAGTTGGTTTTGCATTTCAGTGTTAGCCCAGACTGCTTTGGCACCGGTTTCCGTGAACGACAGCAAGGCTGCACCGCGGCCATAACCAGAAGAAATGAAGACTTCTTTTCCATTTACGATTGGATCGGCCGCATTGCAGCCATTGGTCGTAAGCCATCGATGCTTCCATGCCACTGCCCCCGTCTCTAAATCGACGCATTGATAGAATTTCCCAGAGGCGATCATCGCAAACCATCGCTCTCCAATTTTAAGTCGGTATGGAGTCATGTATCCGGCTTCACCATCGCCCGACTTCCAGATCAGGTCCCCTGTTAATTTATTGATTGCCAAACCCGCTTCACCGACGTTGAGAATCAGCCGGTCTTGATGGATCATGGGAGATGAGGAAAATCCCCAGCCAGGGATTCGCACTTCTGCTTCTTGATGTACGTTTTTGGACCAATGAATTTTACCAGTGCGAGATTCGAAACATAGCAAGTCCCCTTGCCTGCTCAGCGTGTAGACCCGATCGCCCTCGACGGTCGGGGTCGAGGTTGGACCTCCCTCGAAAAACCGATCGTCGAGCGGGCAATCGCGAGTGTGCTTCCAAAGGACTTCGCCTGATTTTGCATCCAAACAAAAAACGGTGTCTTGGTCCTCCGAATTACCCATGGTATAGAGACGACCATCGGCCACGCTCAACGATGAGAATCCTATTCCGACGTTGGCTTTCCAGAGGATGGATGGCCCCTCGGCGGGCCAAGTGTGTTTCCAATGTTTTTCAGCGGATATGCCATCTCTAGCCGGCCCTCGCCAATTTGGCCAGTCCTCTCCCAACGCGGATGTGGGCGATCGCCACAGCACAAGGAGCAAGAGAAGGACCCAAATTCCATGAACCGACACGACGATACTCTTTTCTATTTTCGAAATACAAGAATTGAAACTGCTATATGTTCGCAAGTGCTATTGTAACAGAATGCGTAATCGCAGCGAATGCGATGAACCAATTGGATGGGGCCGCCGATCAAAATGGTATAGGTCGAAAACTCGTATCCCGAAGTTCTCGAATTACGGTTGACTTCCCAACATGTTAGCATTAGGGGTGGTTTGATTCGTACGGCGACTAAGTTACAATAGCCTCTTGACTCGATCTCAACGCAATCAATTTCGGGCGTCGATCTTAAGCTGGGCCGCGAAACACTTTCGCTAGCGTTCCCTAGTAGCGGAATGCGTCAAGCATTTCGTTGGCGTCCAGCATTCACGAAAGCTTTGACAGCTTCCGCTACGATTTAAATCGGCCCGCCTTAA
>JANPNA010000077.1:0-3184 GCA_031427235.1 Pirellula sp. | reverse complement strand
CCAGCCGCAACTTCGTCCCGAATCAATTCAGGCGTAAGATTCTCCCGCTTGGCAACGAATTCCATTTCGGGGGTAATCTGACCGGCAATGGCTGCAATGTATTGAGTCGTCACGCGTTAAAAACTCCGTTGAATATTTCTGGGTGAATAGATGCTGGCTTGTTTTTAGGGTAGAGGATCTTGTTAAAGATCCGGCAGGGTTCGGATCTTTGACAAGATCCACTACGGCCAAGCCTAGTTCTTAGTTGAATCAAACACTAGTTTATCGCCGTCTCCAAAGGTGGGGAACCGGAAAAAGCCACGAAGTGATCACTTCCTGCCCAGCAATCGATTCATATTCTTTTTATAGGCCTCGACTCCAGGTTGCCCGTAGGGGTTGATTCCCATCAGCCGTCCTTCGACCACAGTAGCCAGCATCATCATTTGAAACAATTGTCCTATATGCAGCTCGTCAACCCGCGGAACGTAGAGATTGGTCGACGGGCGACCGTCGTCCCGCAACGCCTGGTTAGTGCCTTCAATTGCGGCTTGCATGACCTCCGGCAGCGTTTTTTCAGCGATTTCGTTGAGGGAATCAGCGTCCGCACTTCGGGACCCAATCGCTAATGAATCAAAGCGATATTCGTCCACGATGATGTTATTGAAAACTTTGTCCCGTTTTCCTTGCTGGTGCTGTTGGTGGCGAGAGTGCAAATCGCGAGTGTTGAGCGTGGTCAGCGGAGTGAATCCCATCAGGTTTTTCCCAAGGCTCTCGGCGGCCAACTGGTCGTACCACATTCCAAAGGCTTCGAGGGCTTTACTCCAGACACTCATGACGCGGATGTTGATTCCGCGGTGCATTTCGAGCAAATGGTTGGCCGCCACATACTGTAGGACAATGTTGTCCTCCGGCTTGGCCGTAAGAAAGTGCTTGGTCATGGCCGAGGCACCTTGCAGGAGTTCGACCACATTGACTCCGAGGAGTGCAGCGGGAACCAGGCCGACGGCCGAAAGGATCGAGCAACGCCCGCCAACTCCATCCGGAACCGGATAGAGATCCGTCACACCCAGTTCCGTCGCCATCGTGTGCAGCTTACCACCCATTCCGGTAACGGGAACCAACAACTCAACCAGTTTTTCGCGGTCGCCTCCGGTGCTCGACTCAAGTGCGGCCAGGAATTGACGGAATGCCGCAGCCGTTTCCAAGGTGCCACCGCTCTTGCTGATAACGACCAATGCCCATCGCTCAAGTTCACTAGTTGCTGGTTGATTCTTATGGGCTCCCAGCAAATGAAGCAGTGCTTGGGAAGCGTCGTTGTCGAAATTGTTCCCCTCAAAATACATTCTGGGTTTGCTGCCTCGATCGCCGCGGGACAATTCGTTCCAATAGGGCTGGCAGCACGATTCCAGGATCGCCCGAGCACCCATGTAGGAGCCGCCGATTCCAAGTACAACCACCCTATCCACAATCTTGTGTAGGTGTGTTGCGCGCTTGAAAAGCCTACCCAGCTCGCTCCCCTGCCGATTGGCTTCGTATTCCGCAAGTAGTCGGTCGGGCATGGTCACGAAGCCAGCATCCAAAGGCTCCATTTCTGCCGGCACGGGCAATTTGCCTGCTAGCATTTCTAGCTCGGTCGTCATCATCACATCGCGAATGACGCCGAGTTCGGGCAGCAGTTCGTTCATTTGCCCAGCGTCGATCCCATGGTTTGGAATCATGGCACCGGACGGATCGAAGCGAAGCGGAAGCAATGTATTGCGTCGGAGTTTCATGGATTTAGTGCTTGCATTGATATGGTGTCAAACTTGAACTTGCGAGATCGTAACCCGATACGTAAGTGAGTTACCTGCGAAATTGTCCGTCGCTTACGCGTCGGGTTGGGATACTCCAATCTGCTGCTAGCTAAGAAGATAACCACGAATCCATAGTTAGAACATGGGATTTTGATCTAGACCCTGCGGAAAGAAAAAGCCTACCATCGCCAGCATTCGGTCACCTTTCCGCGTTTCGTCCAGGAATTTCTCAGATGCTGCCAATGAAAATGAAGCTGGCGCTGATGTCCTCCCAAGTGAGTTGGGGAGGCGGCGAGCAATTTTTATGGTCGCTTGGGCACGCACTTATCGACCGCGGGCACTCGATTCTCTGGGTTTGTGATGAAATAAGTCCACTTTATGGTCGGGTCCAGCACGCAGGTTTCGATGGTGTCGGTATGACAGGACGCATGCCCAAACCGCAGGCTTTGTTGCGATTGCGAAAAACGTTATCGAAGCATGGCACACAGCTTATTCATGCGAACGATTCCCACTCGTTGATTTGGGGCTCCCTCGCAATGCTTGGCAAACTGGGCATCAAGCGGGTGGGGGTTAAGCATACTGCGTTTCCGATTCGATCTGCGGTTCGATACAATTGGATGCTCGACGCAGTGGTTTGCGTTTCCAACGCAGTTCGCGAAGTATGCGTCGAAGGTGGCGTGGCGGAGCGAAAAACACACGTGATCCACGGAGGTTTGGAACCGCCGCAACTCGAGCGCTGGATCGAGCGATTCTGGGCCTGCGAGCATCTGGGCATCGACCACCACACGCCGCTTTTCTGCGCGGTCGGGAGTTTGATCCCATGCAAAGGCTACGAACGGCTCATCGAAGCAGCCCATCACTTGCGTTGGCACATGCCCGATTTTTGCGTGGTCATATGCGGTGAAGGAAAGTCCAGACCTGAACTGGAGCAACTCATTCGCAAGTATGATTTGCAGAAACACGTTCGATTGCTCGGATTTCAAGAACGACCAGAACGCTGGATTTGCGCCGCCGATACGTTTGTGCATCCGTCTCTAAGCGAGGGGCTTTCGCTGGTAACCATCCAAGCACAAATGATCGGGACGCCGGTCATTGCAACCGAAGTTGGCGGTCTAAAGGAAGTGCTGCGAATGCCCCAGACCGGCGAACCCTTAGGTTGGCCCATCCACGGAAACGACCCGGCGACGTTAGCCGATCTCATGGAGTCTTCCGTTGAAAACACGCCAGAACGTCATGCCCTAATCCTGGCCGCAAAGCAATCCGCCTTAGGGCGTTTTGACTTAAAGCAGATGGTCGACCGATTCGAGAGCCTCTACTTACAAATGCTATCAAGCAAAACGCAAAGTCTTGGAGAAGCACCCTTACGGAACTCTGGCTGAAGTTGGATTGTGACGACGTTACCACAAATTTTC
>JANPNA010000076.1:0-17383 GCA_031427235.1 Pirellula sp. | reverse complement strand
CAATCTGCACGAAGAACCTTGAGACAGCACTATGATCTTCACATCGCTCGATTTTGAAAAACCGGGCAAGCAACAAGGTTTTTTGCAAGTTCCCTACTCCCACAACCTCGGTGGTTGGGCGAACGTCATGATTCCGATCACGTTGATTGCCAATGGAAATGGCCCAACCGTCTTGGTTCTCGGTGGTAATCATGGCGATGAGTACCAAGGCCAAATCGCTGCCATGAAACTGGCTCGGCGATTGACGCCGGAGATGGTCAGCGGACGCATTCTCCTAATCCCGTCGTTGAACTTTCCTGCGGCTCGGGCTGCCACACGCTTGTCTCCACTCGACGGGATGAATTTGAACCGAGCCTTTCCAGGCGAGCCCGAGGGGAGCGTCACTAGCCAAATCGCTCACTTCTTAACGACAGTCTTGTTTCCGATGTGCGATGTGGTCATCGATATCCATTCGGGCGGGCGCAGTATGGAGTTTGTCCCGTGCGCTCACATGCACTTGGTGCCGAATCTTGATCAACGTCGGAAAATGTTTGCAGCGATGCTAGCCTGGAACACGGATTTTGCTTTTCTTTATGCGGACATCGCTGGCACTGGACTGTTGCCCGTCGAAGCGGAGAATCAAGGGAAGCTGGTCGTAACCACAGAGCTTGGTGGTGGCGAGGCGATACCGGCTAGCGTGCATCGGATCGCGCAGAGCGGATTACAAAATGTACTGATTCATGTCGGAGTGCTTCAAGGCAAGGAAGAGACTCGAGCAAGCCTTGGCCTGCCACCTACGATTTTGACACAGGCCCTCAAGCGTGAGGATTATTTGCTCGCGCCGGAGTCGGGGGTTTTTGAGATCCACTTTGATCTTGGATCCAAAGTGAAACGCGGAGAAACGATCGGATGCATTCATCATCTAGAACGCCCGGATCGAGAGGCGGAGCCGATCGCTGCTCACAGCGACGGATACTTGGTGACCATGCGGGCTCCGTGCTTGACGCAACAAGGGGACTGCGTGGCCGTCATTGCGCAAGAAGTGCCACTTAACTCTCTGACCGACAACAAACCATGAATCGTACTGTCTCCATGGCTGCCACAAGGCAAGCGGCGTTGCTCGTTGGCTTCATGTGGGTTGCGTATTTTCTGAACTATTGCGATCGGCAAGCGATGTCCGCGATGTTTCCGGTGCTCAAGTCCGATCTTGGAATGACCGACTTTCAGCTTGGACTGACGGGGACTATTTTTTTGTGGGTCTATGGATGCGGCTGCCCTATTGCGGGTCAATTGGCCGACAAGTTTTCCAAGCGACAGTTGGTGGTCTTGAGCTTGGCGGTTTGGAGCGTAGTGACCGTTGCAACTGGTTTGGCGAATTCGGCGGTAATGCTGCTAGGGCTCCGCGCGGCGATGGGCATTTCCGAATCGCTCTACATGCCAGCCGCAGTTGCATTGACCGCGAACGCCCATCCCCCCGAGAAGCGATCACGCGCCGTTGCTTTGCTAACAACGGCACAGATTGCTGGGACGGTCGGCGGGTCTTGGTTCGGAGGATGGATGGCGCAGCAAGGGCAATGGCGCGCCGCCTTTTTCGTACTCGGCGGAATAGGCCTCCTGTACGCCGTTCCATACTTCTTGTTCTTGAGAACGGTGCACGAGAATTCGCAACGCGATGTCCGGAAGCATGATGCGAGACTTGCTTTGACCCAGGTCATCCGAGTTCCGACTTTTCTTTTGTTGAGCGTCGTGTTTCCTGCGTTTTTATTCGGCCTGTGGATGCTCTACAGTTGGCTTCCCAATTTCCTCTTCGAGAAATTCGATTTAACGCTGGCGGATGCAGCCTTTACGGCCACGGTCTATTTGCAGACAGCCACACTCGTTGGCCTATTGTGCGGCGGTATTCTTGCGGACAAGCTTTACGTTCGTACCAAAGCGGCAAGACTCTATTTGATGACGGCAAGTCTGCTTCTTTGCGCTCCATGTCTTTATGCGATTGGCAATTCGGAAACGCTCGGCGCGACTCGCTTGGCTGCCTCTGCTTTCGGGCTGTTTGCTGGGCTCTTCATGGGCAACATTTTTCCCGCGGCCTTTGAAGTCGTGCCAGCCGATACACGCGCATCTGCCGTTGGACTATTGAATTTTTTTGGAGCCTTGGTGTCTGGACTGGCTCCTTTGTCGGTTGGCATCTGGAAAAAGACGATTGGGGTTGAGCAATGGCTAAGTTTTGCGGCCCTGATTTACTTGCTCGCCGCGATCGTGTTGTTCGTCGGCGTTCGACAATTGTTCCAAAAAGATTATCAGCGTGTTCATTGACCGTGGCAAATGCTGCCGCATGGATTCGTTGTTCTTGCCCGCCAGCCCCATGATCGTTAGGCGGAAACAGCTATTGACCCCGCAAGCGATTTTCGGCATGCGTGAAACTGACTTTGGATTACGAGTATGTCTGCACAAGATGTTGGCGAAGAGATTGATCCGAGTTGGCTGCGACTAAACGAAGTTGTTGAAAAATTTGACATTGCTCTGAAACATGTCCATCCATTTCGTAGGAACGACATTATACACCAATCGCTTGATATTCGAATTTCCACAGGCGGGTCGTCGTGTCCATGCTGACGGTCAGGAATATGCGGCTGCCTGGACTGAATGCAGCCGCCAGAACGAGAAGAGCGTCGTGTCGCGAAGTAGGGCCGACGGGAGGCCTGATGGTGGCGTCCCAGACGTGGACTACTTTTCTTCCAACAGCTCTGCAGTTGCCAACTTGAGCGTCTCAAGCCCCAAAGCTGACAACCGACCATACGCCGTCGTGCCAGCATCCTCTTCATTGGTTTTGTTGACCTGAGCGTTCAAATCCACATATTGATTGACGAAACGCCGCATCTGATCCTGTGACCAGCGTCGGCGTTGTTGTAACAGATTGAGATACTCGATCAACTGCTGAGCCTCGCGGTAGGCCTTGAGTCTCATCGAATGACGAATGACCGTTTCGCCAGCCGCGTCTTTGTCGAAGATGAACAAGCCAAGTTGATCCGCTTCTTTCAATGCACTCCCCGATTTATCGACTGTCTGCCAGGGAACAATGCCGGTCGCTCCGTTTTGCCAAGCGTCCAGCGCCCACGCCTGGATGTTGCGATTCGTCTCATGGACTTGATTCGATGTCCCATAAACCCACGCCTTCAGACCGTCACTTTGCATGCGGTCGGTTACCAGACGACGATAATTCTGGAACGCCGATGAGGACACAATCCATAGGTCATCACGTCGATCCAACTGGCCTCGGCAGTATTCAGGGCGTGAAATGTCGATGCGATAATTGATCTGAACGTCCGGCGCAACTCCACGGCCGCGATCGGTCAACTCCCCATAAAACTGCAATGCCCGGTAATCCCAGAAGCCCGATGGTTCATCCAGTATCCATGGTGCTTTAGTCTTTTCGTTAAGAGACCCCTTGTTATTAAAGTACACCTGAAAGCCGGTTTGCTTCCATCCCCTGGATTCGGCAAGTCGAGCGAAATCCTGCAGAATGTTGACGTACGTCGCAGCATACTCAGGCCGATCGACAAAGGATTGATACGCGTCCGCATTGCCGTTGAAGTACTGTCGACAATTCAACGGCCAACTTTCATGAAATGTCAGATAGAAGCCCGGCGCCGCAATCGGTCCACGATGTCCGTCTTTGAAAAGTGAGCCATCAATGTACGGCCCGAAGGCTTCCACAAAATCGTCCCAATATCCTGTCGCGGCACCCGGTTCAATGCTGTCGTATTTCCTATTGTCCATCCGTCGCCCGGAACGAAGACGCATATCGAGATTACTCTTCCTTGATCCCGGGGCTGCCGTATTGTGCGAGTAATGCAGGATGTTCGCGTGAACTCGATGGTCGTACGCGATTTGCTGCAAGGCATAGTATTCGTTGACGTGATCGGGCAAACCGTAGCCATTCATCTCGCAGAAGAACGTCGCCTGACGAGGCAACGCGAAAGAAAGAACTTTGATCTCCAGCGGCACCACGCGACCATCGGAGATTGTGATCTTCCCTGTGCGAACGCCGGGAATAGCGTCGAAAGGAATAGTGACATCGGCAACGACCGAGCAATCCGCATCAGGCTCAAGCAAAATGGAATCCGGCATCGGAAGCAGCGGATCGGGAATCAAGCGTCCCACAGCTTCTGCTTTTGCCGGAACGTACACGGCTTGATGCAAATCGATTCGAGCTTTGTCCAGCTGAACTTTGACGGACACTTTTTCATCGCGTTTCCCCTGCTGACTTCGCAGCAGTAGCTGAAATCCGACGACTTCCCCCGCAGCAGCGGTGAGGCGAACCCGGTGACCGTCGAAGATCGAATTGTGAGTCCGGTAGTCCGGCGGCAGGACACCGACAGCAATTCCTGATGCGTCATACTTATCCGCGATCGGAATCACACCAAGGTCTACTCCCACTGACGAGTGCGGAGGTGCAAAAGACACTGCCGGTTTCTCGATCGAACCTGATTTCAGAATCACGCTACGGAGCACCGCAGGCGGTGATCGCTGACCTGTACGATTCAAAGTGATTACCTTGATTTCATACGGTTGATCTGCGCCGATCGACGACGAGAGGTCACGCAGCGGAATCGTTTGCTTGCGACCGTTGATAACAAGCGGGATGTTGTGCCGACCAAGCAACTTACCATCGATGCTGACTTCGTAGGCAAACCCATGCATTGGCGACGTCAGCATGAGTCGCGCCGAACGACTGTCGGCCGTGTCCAACCGAAGCTCAGTCGCAGCCTCTGCCTTGGCTTCAACCGGATCATCCACTTCAACGATCAGATACGGCATCTTTCCAGACTGCTCACGCGTAAAGATCGTCGGGTTGCGTCCTGTGTCTGAGTCATGTTCATGAATGGCCAGCCCATGTGCGACGCCTATCGCCATCGCATGAACCATGTCGGGCGGCACGTCCCAGTGATACTTACCATCACGGATTTCTGAATTCGTCTGGTGAACCAGTGTAAATCCGTTGCCTCCGCAGACCGCCGGAAACTTGGCTCCCCGGTAGCCCCAATCTTCAACGCCATCCCTTCCCGCCGTCAGACCGTTCGAGCGATATTCATCCCACGGTGTGGCGATGGTGGAAATGCTGACGCCGGAAATCTCCTGTTCTCCTTTCACGCAAACCAGCGTCGCCTTCTTCACTCGTTTTCCGGCGATAGCAGACGTATCGAACGCCATGGTAACCATGTGCTGGTTGCCTTTCATACGAATGCGCCCTTGCTGTCCGGCGTTCGAGTCCCATTCACCGTCAACCATGACGATCGAGTTGTCTTTGGTCACTGGCAGTTGAATCGGATCTTCCGCCATTGGAGCCGTTGCAAAGAGCGATGATATCGAGAGAAGAGCGAGTAAAATCCGCATAGTTGAATCTGCCGTTGAAATCTCTGAGCGATCATCGCGTCTGGAAGGTAAAACCGAGGACGAAGACATTGAACATATCACACAGGACGGGACTTCAGAAGGTCTATGCGATTGCGAGCAATCCGGCCTGTGTGTCCGCATGGACATTTGAACGGTGTCTTCCTCGGATGGCGGTCCATCGCTGACAACAGCTCCAGATCTCGAACGCCAGTCTTTGCGTCCAAAGTTTTTGTCATCAGCTAGCGGATTGAAGCCAGCGGACCAAAGGCCGCCACGCATGCAAGTGTACGAGCACGAGCTCGACCGGGTTCTGTTTGAGCGGGATATCATCGCGCCCGAAGACAAGCCGATAACGGTCACCTTTCGAACGCATCTCATGCGTCCTCCCGAAATTCATGTGATCAACATCGCCGCAGGACCACGTCATCTGCGGAACAACGAGCACAGTCGGATTCCATTTATCACCACGGCTGATCCTCTCGCACCGTGGCCGATGAAAATCACTGATGAGCAGGGGCTTCCGCGGGTTCCCATCTTGATCATCGATTCGATTTCAATGCGGGGGCCCATCGTGACCGAAGAAGAAAAACGTCCTCGTTGCAATGGAAGCGACAGGTGGCTACGAGACACTTCTTGTAAAGTGCTTAGCGAAGCATGCAATCGATGCTGCCGTACTCAATCCACGGCAAGTGCGAGACTTTGCAAAAGGAATCGTTTTGGATGCTAAGACCGATCCTATCGATGCCCAATTGATTTCGAAGTTTGCATCGGTCGTCAAGTCACAAGCAATGCCGATGGCCTCCGATCACGAGCAAAAACACTCTGCTCTCGTTGCTAGACGTTGTCAGTTGCTGGAGCTAATCAATCGTAACTCGGGCAAAAAATCGGGTAAGCGATTCATCGGTGAAGGAAGAGGCCAAGTGCGACGCGTTCTGTACATGGCAACGCTCGTTGCGATTCGTCACAACGCAGCCATCAAGGCGTTCTATGCACACCTGAAGTCCAAGGGAAAGGAATCGAAGGTAGCGATCGTGGCATGCATGAGAAGGTTTATAACGATCCTAAACCTTCTGGTTAAGACAGACCAGCTATGGATAACAAAATGAGCGTCTTGAGTTGCACTCAAAACGCTCTGGATGACTTCCAATCGGCACGGTTATCCCTAGCAAGGTTGTGTCCCCACAGAGCCTTGTTCGGGGTTTGGGGCTGGCCCCAAGGAGCACTGATGGCAAAGCATACATGCAACGGAAATCGCAAATTTACAATTTTTGCGATTCAGCTATTGCCCAAAATTAAGACCGTCGCTGACCCCACGCGACCACCTGAGCGGTTGATGATCTATCTCCCCTTCTCCTCCCGAGGAGGAGAAGGGGAGAATAAGGATCTCGATGATCAAACGTGCCGTGTTGACAGGCTACTTTCAATCGATCGGAACAAAAACGTCTTTTCCTATGCACAATGCAATACCGAATTTTTAACACCCCAGGCCAAGCCCGATGGCGTTGAATTAAGGTAGTGGAACCTCGTTAGAGTTCCCCGAACTGCAAGTGTTTCCATGGAAGTTTAACAACTTCCACTACGAGGCCTGGCCTAATTCAACGCCATTCAGGCCAAGCCCGCACCTTCGCTATTGTCGGCGCGCGCGAAAACCACCTCTGGATAGAATGAATTTGATCCGTGACTCAGTTGGCAATGGTTGGTTCAACTTCCCAAACCACCAAGCGGAATGCTTAGTCGCATCTTCACTGGCGATCAAAGCCCCGCTTGCACAAGGCTCTGGTCTACCAGTTTCGTTACCAATGATGAACATCGTTCACTTGTTGTATTATCGAAGCGACGATTCAAGTAGTTCATTTGCCATTGTGTGCAGCGAATCATTTAGCTCGTCATCGGCTAGTGCAAGATCGATGCACTGATCCTCAGCAAAGCGTGTTCGCGAGAGGAGGGGCGTCGACGGAGCCTTGCTCACCGAAATCGGTGCAGCGGGCAACCAACTGGCTAGTTGACTCATGTATTCGTCCACGCCCTCGGTAACCGCCAAGACGCTTCGCAATGAAGCAACACGCTCTGGGGAAGGCGCACCGAGCAACACGATGGGTGCTTGCATGAAACTGCTTGAGAATGCACTGTTGCTAACAGCAGATCCCAGTGTAGTGTTCAAGCTCGCACTTGGTGGCGGTGGATCGGCGATTCCTTGTGGGTTGGTATTGCCAGCAGCGAGTGCCCAGTTGGAATTGGCCGACTTGCTACCCGAGGGAACCAAATGGGGACACTCCACTTTGATCTAGCCAGTTGTTCCGATTTCTAATTGTGCGATTGCCCGCTGGTGGTCCGAGGGTCGAATACCCTCTTTATTCCTTTTTGCCATTGCCTCACGATGCCTAAAGATAGGTATCGGCTCGTCAATGCGCGTAGCTTCACACAGTTGTATCAATGTCGCAAGTTGAGGATCAAGAGAATACTGATCGGCGACTAAGCCGTTGCTACCTTGAGAGTCGCTGAGGTGAAAAAATGTTTGCTTCTGGTCTACATAATTCCATGTGAAAAGCTCCTGTTAGCTGAGGGGGCTATTGCCTTGAACATAGAATTCCCGAAACTGTAAACTTGCAGTGAAATTGGACTTCAAAGTTGAACGCGATTTTCGAGGGGCAATGACACGCCAAGGTTCTTTGTCAAGGACATTACCAAATTCCCGAATTTTATGCATACTCAAAAGCGACGTTCTTAAAAACGGTGTTACTGATGCAGGTTAAGATTCGGGGTTCAAAAATCGTTGAGCTTAATTCGTATTAGGTAGAAATTTTTCAAACCGACAAAAGGAAAAAAAGAAGTAATGGCCAAACTATTTGAACCACTTAAGATCAAGGACGTTACGTTGCGAAACCGGATCGCCGTTTCGCCGATGTGTCAGTATTCGTCCGAGGACGGTTTTCCGAACGATTGGCATTTTGTGCATCTAGGTTCGCGGGCTGTTGGAGGTGCGGGGTTGGTAGTCGTGGAGGCGACTGCAGTTTCGCCCGATGGTCGCATAAGTCCCGCAGATAGCGGCATTTACTACGACGATCATATCGAGCCGTTCGCGAAGATTGCGAGATTCATGAAACAAAATGGCGCGGTCCCGGGAATTCAACTAGCGCACGCCGGTCGCAAGGCGAGCGCTAATAAGCCTTGGGAGGGCGACGATCACATCGATAAAGACCAAGGAGGTTGGGACACTCTAGCACCGTCGGCAATCGCATTTGGTGGTAAGCTCGACAAAATCCCCCAGGAAATGACGCTGGACGACATCGCACGAGTCAAAACAGACTTTGTTTCGGCAACCATGCGGGCACTTGCGGCCGGATACGATTATTTGGAAATTCACTTTGCTCACGGCTATCTCGCCCACGAGTTCTACTCTCCCCTTTCGAACAAACGAACCGACCAATTCGGAGGTAGCTTCGACAATCGTATCCGTTTTATAATGGAGACCTTTGCTGCGGTTCGAGAAGTGTGGCCCGAGCGGTTGCCTTTAACCGCGAGACTTTCGGTGACGGACTGGGTCGAGGGTGGCGTAACGCTTGACGAGTCGATTGAAGTCACTCGGCGATTGAAAGCCGCCGGACTCGATTTGCTCGACGTCAGCCACGGTTTTGTCACACCGGAATTAAAAGTTATCCCGTGGGCTCCTGGAATGATGATCGCTCCTGCCGGTCGCATCCGACGCGAAGCCGATATTCCCACGACAACCAGTTGGATGATTACCGAACCTAAACAAGCCGAGGATGCATTGCAGGCTGGCCATCTTGATATGGTGATGTTAGCTCGCGAGATGTTGCGAGATCCTTATTGGCCATATCATGCGGCAAAGGAACTTGGTGCCAATGCAGTGACCGACATTCTGCCAGTGCAGTATGCGAGGGCGATCGAGTAAGCTGAACTGAAATTGAGAGAATGATCGAACAGCGGACCGTTTCGGTTTGGTTCGCCTGCGTGTTACTTACCAAAGACTCGTTATGGCCTTCGTTCCGCAACCATTGCGAGGATTTGCGTCAATTGCTCTAAGCGTGCGGGCTTGACTAAATGGTGATCGAAGCCTGCTTGGGAGGAAGCTTGGCGATCGGAATCCTGACCATAGCCGGTCAAGGCAACAAGGACGATGTTCTTGAGAGCGGGTTCTTGCCGGATCCGTTTCGCGACCTGGTAGCCATCTAGGCCCGGTAAGCCGATGTCCAACAATGCAATGTCGGGTTGATAGTCCAGCGCGGCTTGCACCGCCGCTGGCCCGTCGTAAGCCGTCCGAACATTATGACCAGACGCTTTGAGCAATTTCGAAAAACTATCAACCGTATCCGTATTGTCGTCCACAACAAGTACTCTCAGGCATCGTACCGTCCGTAGACCAGATGCAGTCTCTGATGATTGCGATGCTGGCGTATCCGTTGTCGTTACCGGCAAGCGCACGATGAACTCGCTGCCTTGCCCCAAAACGCTGCGAGCTTCGACTTTTCCGCCGTGCATTTCCGTGAGCCGATGCACCAAAGCGAGTCCGATACCCAGCCCGCCTTGTGAGCGGTCTAGGGATCGCTCTGCCTGAGTGAACAGGTCAAAGATATGTGGAAGAAGCTTCGAATCGATGCCAACACCGCTATCGCGTACGCGGAATACGACCTCCTGGGGAAGAGCTGGGGAGTGCCCCCCCCTGTTTGCCTCGTCGCTCGACAATTCGACGGAAAGCCAGATGTGCCCGCCCTCGTCCGTGTACTTGGCTGCGTTGGTCAGCAGATTCACCAACACCTGTTCCATCCTTGATACATCAGCGTTGAGACAGATTCGTTCCGACGGCAGCGACAGCGTTAGCTCATGCTGACGTTGGTCGATAATTGGACCAGCCGTCTCCATTGCACCGCGTATGATCTCGCTCACATCCACGGATTCTTTGCGAAGGTGCAGTCGTCCCGTGGTGATGCGTGAAACTTCGAGCAGATCATCGACGAGATGTTGAAGTTGTTTCGTTTGTCGTTCAATGATATTGCGGGCTTGCTGCTGGAGCTCCGTTTCGCTGTCTTGCTGTAGTCGAAGTAGCTGTAAAGCGTTGCTGATAGGAGCTAATGGGCTGCGCAACTCATGACTCAACATTGCCAGGAATTCGTCCTTTCGATGATTCAGATCTACTACCTTGTCAGCCTGTTCTTGAAGTTGCTTTTCCAGCCGGCCGCGTAAGGTGATGTCTCGAATGTTGCACTGAATTACGTTCTGATGGTTCACACTGTAAACGTTTGCGACCACCTCGACCTCGAACAGTCGTCCGTCCTTGGATTGTAGTGCTAGGTGTTCATATCGCAAAAATCCTTTTGTTTGCAACTCTCGCACGGCGAATTCGGTTTCCGATTTTTCGTTGAATAGACCCAATTTCCACAGTTCCATGCCCAAAAAATCATCGTAGGAGTAACCCAGTAACTCGGTCATGAAGGGGTTGACGTCAACGATTTCACCGCTTTCGAAATCCAGGATTAGGACGCCGTCTTGAGCTGCCTCAAAGAGCCTCCGATAACGCATCTCCGAATCGCGTAAAGCATCCGTGCGCTCCGCCACGCGGAGCTCAAGCGTTTCATTGAGTTCTCGCAGTTGCTCCTCTGCCCGGCGGCGCTCGGTGACTTCGGCAAGCAGTGCGTCGTTGACTAATCCAAACTCGCGACTTTTTCGATAGAGGTCTGCGAAAACGGCAACTTTGGAGCGAAGGACAGCCGCGTTAACCGGCTTGTGAAGAAAGTCCACGGCCCCAGTGCCGTAACCTACTAGCTCATGCTGGTCTTCGTTGTAAAAAGCAGTGAGGAAGATGATTGGCACCCCAGCAGTTTTTTTTCGCTCCTTTATAATCTCAGCCAACTCGAAGCCGGACATGCCAGGCATCCGGATGTCCAAGATGAGGAGTGCGAATTCCTGGACGACGAGCGCGAGCAATGCCTGGTCGGCGGACTCGGCCCGCACCAGTCGGTAGCCCGGATTGTCCAAAATGGCTTCGAGCACCGTTAGGTTTTTTGTCTCATCGTCCACAATCAAGATATTAATCGGACTGTCATCCGATGCGGAAACAGCACTTGGGCTATCGAAACGATTTTTCGTTTGTGGTTGTTGCGGAGAGGGACTGATCGTCGCTAAATGATTGCTAAGATTCATAGAACTGGCCACGCAATCGGGTAATCGAAAAAGCCACACTCACGTCATTCGCACAAATATAATTGCAGGTTAGGACTGTGCATAGCGTCGATGTGGAAACCGTTCCCGATTAGTTCAGAAACGAAAAATTTAGGGCGTTTTTGTCCTTTTGGGGTATTCGCTTTCGGTTTATCGAAAAAGCCATACTCGCATCAGCGACAGGAGTTGGTCGGTGTTCACCGGCTTGGCGATATAATCGCTTGCACCGGCGTCTAAGCACTTTTCTCTGTCGCCTTTCATCGCTTTTGCCGTCAAGGCAAGAATTGGAAGCGTGCGGAATTTGCCGTTATTGCGAATTTCTCGCATGGTTTCGTAGCCGTCCATATCGGGCATCATGATGTCCATAAGCACGATGCTTAGATCCGGCGTGTTCTCGATGATGTCGACGGCGCTTCGGCCATTGGTTGTGCTGAGAACTTGCATATCTTGGTTCTCCAACAGGCTGGTAAGGGCGAATATATTGCGTGCGTCATCGTCGACAACCAGGATCTTCCGACCTTTCAAAACCTCATTCGATCCATGAAGACGCCCAAGCATCTTTTGCATCGGCGCGGGCAAGTCGGTGACGATTCGGTGGAGAAAAAGTGATGTCTCGTCCAGCAACCGCTCGGGGGATTTCACATCTTTGAGGACGATACTCTTGGCTAGCTTTTTGAGCTGCGTTTGCTCGAGTAAGTTTAGGTCTTTACCGGTAAAGACGACGACGGGAACATCGGCCAAGGTTGGCTCCGCGTGTATCTTTTCCAGCAATTGGAAACCGGTCATATCTGGCAGTCGCAGGTCGAGTACCACACAATCGAAGGCTCGGTCGAGCATGGCCTCCAAAGCCGCTCGGCCTGTGCCAACCGTCACCAACTCGATGTCATGATAGCCGAGTAATTCGACGATGGACTGCCGTTCTATATCATTATCTTCGACGATCAGCAGTCGCTTTGTGCGAACTGCGGTGAAGTCCTTAATGCGGTTAAAGGCTATCTCCAAACCCTCTGTCGTGGGCGACTTGACTAGATAGGCAAATGCACCGTGTGCGAGACCGTGCTGCCGTTCATCCTCTAAAGTTACGATTTGCACTGGGATGTGGCGCGTGGTCGGATCGAGCTTAAGCTGGTTTAGCACTGTCCAGCCAAGCATGTCTGGAAGGAAAATATCAAGAGAAATGGCTACGGGATGGTACTGCCTAGCGAGGGACAGGCCCAATGCGCCTTTGTTCGCGACGATGGTTTTAAAACCTTTGTCTCGCGCCAGGCCGAGGAGAATGCGAGCGTAATGGGGGTCGTCCTCAATGATGAGTAGGACGGGGTCACCCTCCTGGATGTAGTTGCGGTCGTCTTCAATTTGCTCTTCGCGTGCGGACGGCAAGATTTTGATGGTCCGAGCTTTTTCTCCCGCGTTGAAGGTGGCGGCTGAGTTTGTTGTAGCGTCAGAGCCCGAGTAGTGCAGCGGCAGGTATAGCGAGAAAGTGCTACCCTCTCCGTGGATGCTAACAAGTTTGATTTCGCCGCCGAGTAGAACAGCCAATTCACGGCTGATGGCGAGGCCAAGGCCGGTACCGCCGTACTTGCGGGACGTGCCGGCATCAGCCTGTTGGAACGCTTCAAAGATGAGTCGCTGCTTCTCTGGTGCGACTCCAATGCCTGTATCCTCAACGGCGAAGATGACGACTTGATCGGCACTGCGGAGAACCGGGTGGTCAGGGCTCCAGCCCTGCGTAGCTAAACCGACACGCACCTCAACGTGGCCGTGCGAAGTAAACTTGACCGCGTTGGAAAGGAGATTTTTGAGAATCTGCTGCAGACGTTTTGGGTCGCTGTCCATCCCATGCGGTAGTTTCTCGTCGAACCGTACTTGGAATGGCAAATTCTTGGCTTCCGCCACGTACCGAAAACTGCGGTCGATGTTCTCTCGAAGCATGGAAAAGGGAATCTCTTCAACATCGACGGTCACCGTGCCGGACTCGATTTTTGAGAGATCGAGAATGTCGTTGATCAAGTGAAGTAAGTCTGAACCGGATGAGTTGATATTGCGAGAAAACTCGACCTGTTTCGCCGAGAGGTTACCGGCCGTATTTTCGCCGAGTTGCTGGCTGAGAATGAGGATGGAATTGAGCGGTGTGCGCAGTTCGTGAGACATGTTCGCAAGGAACTCAGACTTGTATTTCGAGGTCAGCGCAAGCTCGGCTGCTTGCTCTTCGAGTGCACGTCTAGCCTGCTCGACCTCGGCATTTTTACGCTCGACCTCGGCATTCTGTTCTGCAAGCAGTTTGGCCTTAGTGCCCAGTTCCTCATTGGACTGTTGGAGCTCGCTCTGACGGGATTGCAATGCCACCGTAAGCTGTTGCGACTGGGTCAACAAGCCCTCGGTGCGCATCGTTGCCTCAATGGTATTGAAGACCGCACCAATGCTTTGCGTGAGGAGATCGAGGAACGCAAGCGACCCAGCGTTGAATTGCTGAAGCGTGGCCAATTCAATCACGGCCTTTGTCTGACCCTCGAAGAGCACGGGCAACACAATGATGCTCACTTGCCGAGCCTCGCCCAGACTGGAGGAGATCGAAATGAAATCTGGAGGCACGTCGGTAAGTAGTATGCGTTTCTTTTCCACCGCGCATTGACCGACGAGGCCCTCACCGAGAAAGATTTGTTCCGTGACGGGCATGCTCCCGCCATGTGCGTAGCTTGAGAGCAACTTGAGATTGGAATCGCTTTTTTCGCCCGTCTCGTCGGTGAGATGATAGATGGTCCCTTGGTGGGCATTAATCAGGGGCATCAGCTCGGTGAGAAGCATCTGGCCGACCGTCTTCAGTTCGCGCTCGCCTTGGAGCATACTGGAGAATTTAGCCAAGTTGGTTTTCAGCCAGTCCTGCTCGCGATTGCTTTCGGTGGTTTCTCGCAAATTGGAAATCATCGTGTTGATGTTATCCTTCAATTCGGCAACCTCGCCTCGGGTCTCTACCTGGATGGAACGCGTCAAATCGCCCTTGGTCACCGCCGTCGCGACTTCGGCAATCGCGCGAACCTGCGCGGTGAGGTTGGCGGCGAGCAAGTTGACGTTGCCGGTGAGATCCTTCCACGTGCCGGCCGCACCGGGGACGTTCGCTTGACCACCGAGCCGCCCGTCCACACCGACTTCGCGCGCCACGTTGGTAACTTGATCGGCAAAGGTTGCGAGCGTAGCAGTCATGTTGTTAATGGTGTCAGCGAGTGCCGCAACCTCACCTTTCGCTTGCACAGTCAGGCGCTGAGTCAAGTTGCCGTCCGCCACGGCGGTCACTACTTTTACGATGCCACGGACCTGTTCGGTCAGGTTCGATGCCATGAAATTTACGTTGTCTGTTAGATCCTTCCAAGTGCCTCCTACCCCAGCGACTTGCGCCTGGCCGCCAAGCTTTCCCTCGGTGCCTACCTCTCGCGCAACGCGCGTCACTTCACCGGCAAAGGAGTTGAGCTGATCGACCATCGTATTGATAGTATTTTTCAGCTCGAGGATTTCGCCCTTCACGTCGACAGTGATTTTTCGGTTCAAGTCGCCACGCGCTACTGCGGTGGTGACTTCTGCGATGTTGCGTACCTGGGCAGTGAGGTTAGCGCCCATGGTGTTCACCGAATCTGTAAGATCCTTCCAGGTGCCTGCTACGCCGGGAACCACCGCCTGAACGCCAAGGCGACCTTCGGTGCCAACCTCGCGCGCAACACGAGTGACTTCGGAAGCGAACGAGCGGAGTTGCTCGACCATTGTGTTAATGGTTTCCTTGAGTTGCAAAATCTCCCCACGCACATCGACCGTGATCTTTTTAGAAAGATCGCCGTTGGCAACAGCAATGGTTACATCTGCAATGTTTCGCACCTGCCCTGTAAGATTCGAGGCCATGGAGTTCACGTTATCGGTGAGATCTTTCCACGTGCCGGCGACACCCGGCACGGTCGCTTGGCCACCAAGCTTGCCTTCGGTGCCGACCTCGCGGGCCACGCGCGACACTTCCGACGCAAAGGCACCGAGTTGCTCGACCATGGTGTTCATCGTTTCCTTGAGCTGCAAAATTTCGCCCTTCACATCGACCGTAATCTTGCGGCTGAGGTCCCCCTTTGCGATCGCTGTGGCCACGTCTGCGATATTCCGTACCTGGCCAGTGAGGTTGGAGGCCATCGAATTCACGTTGTCGGTTAGATCCTTCCATGTACCCGCGACGCCGGGGACCAGCGCCTGGCCGCCGAGCTTGCCATCCGTGCCTACCTCACGGGCCACTCGAGTTACTTCCGCGGCGAAGCCATTGAGCTGATCGAGCATCGTATTCATCGTGTTTTTGAGCGCGAGGATTTCTCCTTTTACTTCGACGGTGATCTTTGAGGAAAGATCCCCCTTGGCAATAGCCGTGGCCACGTCCGCGATATTGCGGACCTGCCCGGTGAGATTCGAGGCCATGAAGTTCACGTTGTCGGTGAGATCCTTCCACGTACCGGCGACGCCTGGCACGGCTGCCTGACCACCTAATTTGCCCTCGGTTCCGACCTCACGAGCCACACGACTGACTTCTCCGGCGAAGGCATTGAGCTGATCGACCATCGTATTGATGGTGTCCTTTAGTTCAAGAATCTCGCCACGGACTGTCACTGTGATCTTCTTGGAAAGATCACCGTTGGCCACGGCAGTGGTCACGTCGGCAATGTTGCGGACTTGCGAGGTGAGGTTGGTCGCCATCGCATTGACCGAATCGGTGAGATCCTTCCATGTGCCCGCCACGCCACGTACCTCGGCCTGTCCACCCAACTCTCCTTCTGTGCCGACCTCGCGCGCCACGCGGGTGACTTCCGACGCGAAACCATTGAGCTGATCGACCATTGTGTTGATGGTATTCTTTAATTCCAGAATCTCGCCTCGCACATCCACGGTGATCTTCTTGGACAAATCGCCGTTTGCGACTGCGGTGGTGACTTCCGCGATGTTGCGGACTTGGCCCGTGAGATTGGAGGCCATGAAGTTGACGTTGTCCGTGAGATCCTTCCAGGTGCCAGCCACGCCACGCACTTCGGCCTGACCGCCGAGCTTGCCTTCCGTGCCCACCTCGCGCGCTACTCGGGTGACCTCCGACGCAAACGCATTTAGCTGGTCCAACATCGTGTTCATCGTGTTCTTCAATGCGAGGATCTCCCCTTTTACCTCGACGGTGATTTTGGAAGAAAGGTCACCCTTTGCAATGGCCGTTGCCACCCCTGCGATGTTGCGCACCTGGCCGGTGAGATTGGACGCCATCGAGTTGACCGAGTCGGTGAGATCCTTCCACGTGCCCGCGACTCCGGGGACTACGGCTTGGCCGCCGAGCTTGCCTTCCGTACCTACCTCGCGTGCGACGCGCGTGACTTCCGAGGAGAAGCCGTTGAGCTGATCCACCATGGTATTGATGGTTTCCTTGAGCTCCAAAATCTCGCCTTTCACATCGACCGTGATCTTGCGAGAAAGATCGCCGCGTGCCACCGCCGTGGTCACCGTCGCAATATTGCGGACTTGTGCGGTGAGATTGGTCGCCATCGCGTTTACGGAGTCGGTGAGATCCTTCCACGTACCCGCCACGCCGGGTACTACTGCTTGCCCGCCGAGGCGGCCATCGGTGCCGACCTCGCGCGCAACTCGCGTCACCTCAGAAGCGAACGAACGGAGTTGGTCCACCATTGTATTGGTGGCCTCCTTGAGCTGCAAAATTTCGCCACGCACATCGACAGTTATCTTCTTAGACAAATCCCCGTTCGCGACCGCGATGGTAACGTCTGCGATATTGCGTACCTGTGCAGTGAGATTGCCAGCCATCTGGTTGACTGAG
>JANPNA010000075.1:0-3664 GCA_031427235.1 Pirellula sp. | reverse complement strand
ATACTCGCACGACGTCATGGCGTATATTCCTAGCTATCGCGTGCTAAAGGAAGGAGGTTATGAGGGGGGAGGGGCCATGGTTTACTACGGACTGCCATCGATCTGGTCCGATCAAGTCGAAGAGCAAATCATGGATGAGGTGCATCGCCAACGACCAGGCCAACTGCCTTCGACACCGGTTGCAAGCTCCGACGTAAGAAGGGTGCGGTAAGCAACTGCGTGCAAGCACCTCGCCTTACAATGGAATTGGAACCGTTGCCAAGATTTGTTGCAACTGCTCCAAACGCGCCGGCTTGACCAAGTGGTGATTGAATCCCGCTTGAAGTGCTCTCTGCCGGTCTGAATCCTGGCCGTAACCGGTCAGGGCTATCAGGACAACGTTTTTGAGCGTGGATTCCTGTCGTATTCGCTTCGCGACTTCGTAGCCATTTAATGTAGGCAAACCGATAACCAGCAGAACCACGTCTGGCTTATATTCAATGGCCGTTTGTACCGCCATCATTCCGTCATGAGCTGTACGGACATCCTGTCCCACTTCGCTGTAAACCTCGGCCGTCCCGCCATGTAGATTCGTCAGGCGTTGCACCAAAGCCAGACCAATCCCAAGCCCGCCCTGGGAGCGGTCCAGCGACCGCTCGGATTGTGTGAACAAGTCGAAAACATGCGGCAGTAGGTCTCGGGGGATGCCGACACCATTGTCTCGGACTCGAAATACGCACTCTTGGCCTTCTTGCTTTACCGTTACCCAAATGCGACCACCTTCGCCCGTGTACTTAGCCGCATTGGTGAGTAGATTTACTAACACTTGTTCCATTCTCGAAACGTCCGCATCGAGCCAAATCGGCTCCGGCGGTAGAGAAACGGTCAGTTGATGTCCTTTTTCCAGGATCAGAGGCCGCGCGGTTTCGACGGAACCCTCTCTTTTGGATTTGAGCGGTAAATGATCGTAACGGACAAAGCCCCTGGATTGCAATTCTTGAAAGACAGATTCATTCGCAGCCTGGTCGCGAAAGAGTCCAATCTCCCACAATTCCTTGATATCCTCGATTGCCAAGAGAATTTGTGTTGTTTTTCGAAGCGGATCGAGGATGCGTCGAGCGTTGAGCAACATGACTCTTCGGCCCAAGCGTTCAAAATCGTGTTCGACCTGGAAGGCTTCGATGCTGGTACTCATGGGAAGAATCTCCTCCAGCAACTCTCGCAATCGCAATATATTCCACTGATGGTTTCCCAAGTCGTAGATGAATGTTCCGATCGTCTCGGATGGTTCGACCCCAAATTCGCGATAGAAAGAACAGTTGGCACTTTCGACTCGCAGGTCACCGTCGAGCACAAGCAGCGGAACACGAACAGTTTCGACGATACCTTCGGCATAGTCGCGAGCGGCCGCGACCGCTTGCTTACTTAGCATGCATGAGATCGTTAATTTCCAGCAGCACGAGAACTGCACCATCCACACTGCCATCGAGCCTGGTGTAGGGGTGGGCTCGAAGAGAATGCCAAGATCCCACCTTATCGGAAACCCGGCATTCTCGCTCGCTCAAGGTTGAAATGACTTCGACACACAAGCTCTGTAGATCGAGTGGCGTTTTTGCATCATCGGCGAGCACCAAATTGTGTTGCAGAAAGCTGATCGGTCGTCCCAAGTCGGTAATCACCAGGTCGAACTGCCTCTCTGCTTGCGGGCTAAATCGCCGAATCCTGAGATCACGTCCAAGAAGGAGTCCCTCAAGTTGTTTTTTATTTAGTCAGCCGAAAATTCAATGCTTAACAACCATTTGTTCCCAAGCATTCCTGTTTCGCAACTCATTTAGAATAGGCCGCAACGCTTGGCAATTCAAGGGGGGCGTATTTGGCTGCTCGCCTTATTAAAACTATTGTTTACCAACGGTCACGGTGCGTTCGAGTTGGATGCCAAAAGCTGCAATCCGATCTCGAACTTTACCGCGCGTGATGCCGAGTATTTCCGCGGTTTTGGATTGATTTCCTCCAGCCACATCTAGGATTTTGGCGAACAACCGACGTTCCATGTGTTCTAACGCTTCGGCATATAGGTTGGTTGAACCAAGCGCCAGTTTTTCGTCGATGAATTTAAAAAGTTGAAAATCATCGACAGCTACCGGCCAGACGCCGTCTGTATTTTGATGAGTAACCTGGTTTTCGCCATCGCTTGGTCCTTGCATCGATTCGTTCAACGTTGCAACTTCAATTGGTATGATATTGGTGTTTAGTGGGAGCCCTACCATCGTATCGGATTGCGAGCAAACAAACGGTGGTAAATTGTCTGTCCCGATAACAGTTCCAGTTGTATTGATCATCGATTGACGCACGACCGATTGAAGCTGCCGGACGTTGCCCGGCCAATCGTACTTGAGCAGAAAATGGTAAGCCTCGGGCGCAATGCCTTGGATGTCCTTCTTGCCCATCTCAGACTTCGCGCGGCGAAGGAAATACTCCAGCAAAAGTGGAATGTCCTCTCGACGTTCTTTTAACGGAGGAAGTTCGATCGTGAAACCATTCAATCGGTACAGCAAATCCTCTCGAAACTCATTCTGTTTCACCATTTGTTCGAGGGGACGATTGGTTGCGGCGATAATTCGGACGTTGGTGGTAACCAATTCGTTACCGCCAACGCGTTCGAACTTTTGTTCTTGAAGGAGCCTCAGAACCTTGCCTTGAATGAGGGTTGACATGTCGCCAATTTCATCCAAAAGGATCGTTCCACCATCGCATTGCTCGAATCTGCCAATGCGACGCCGTTCCGCTCCGGTAAACGCCCCTTTTTCATGTCCGAAGAGCTCACTCTCCAGGAGTTGATCGGGGATCGCTGCGCAGTTGACAGCCACGAATGGCTTTTCCGCTCGGTCGCTGTGCTGGACCAATGCGCGTGCTACCAACTCCTTGCCGCATCCGCTTTCACCTCGTATCAGGACGGTTACGTTTTCGGCTGCGACGCGACCGATGGCCTTATAGACTTCGATCATCGCTTTGGATTTTCCGACGAATCGCTCTCCACCCGATTCGCCTTCCCCGAGCTGAAATGCAACCGGCTCATCCATCATGCGTCTCGCTTTGAGGGCGCTCAGCGTCAGACTCCGAATCTGACCAATGTCGAGTGGCTTTGAGAGATAATCGAATGCACCCGCTCGCATGGCCTGGATGGCAGTCTCACTTGAAGTATCTCCTGTGATGAAGATGACAGGCAGTTTGCGGTCAATCGCCCGAATCTTCCTGAATAATTCGAGCCCATTATGATTTGGTAAGAAAACGTCTAAAAGGACGACGGATGGTTTTTCGGAATCCAGTAAATCCAAACCGACATCGCCATCCGCTGCTGGCACAACGGAGATCCCACAATATCCATTCAGTCCACTAGCTACAATGTGGCGGACAGAACGGTCATCATCGATAATCAGTACTTTGGACAATCCAATACTCCCAGCGCAAGAAAATTTTCTGACGCCTTATTTTTAACGATGTACGACGTTAAATCTAGGCATTAAGCATCGCTTGCCTTGGTTTTTCGCCCAAGAATTAGGGTTGGCCGTAGTGGGTGTTGTTTAATATACGAAAACAGCCGGATAGTTATAAAAATACACAAACCCAAAAAAAATAAGGGACAAAAAGCGAAAGGTCGATATGTCGGGTTTGACCGAAAGAATGG
>JANPNA010000074.1:0-2851 GCA_031427235.1 Pirellula sp. | reverse complement strand
TTTGAAGTACGTTTGATGATCCAAACGCCCAGATGCATAATTATAACCTGAGGAGTTTCCTGCTGCGACATTGAACGGCATGTTGAGGCAGCGGGCAATTTCATTGAGGATCTCATGCTTAAATTCCGCATATGAGGTCGTTGGCTGCTCAGCATGGATTTGACTCATCTTCCAGCCACCAGGCATCGTTACCAGGGATCGCTTTTCAAGCTCAATTGGTTCGAATGGCTCGGCTGCGTCGGCTTCGCCATTAGCGGGCGAGTCGGTGTAAAGAATCCCAGCAAAGTCAGCTGCGGTTTCTGCGGCTGCAATCACTGCGAGTGTGAAGCGTCGCAACTGTGCGAACAGCGGAAGTGCTGGAGTGATCTCGGGGATGCCACGCACTTGGCCAGGCCGATCCACACGAAACAGATGCAACATGGCTCCAGTCGTAACGGTGCCAAATTCTCCCCATGCAGTTCCCGTGTCACCTGGATGGGACTTGAGCACGTGGTAAAAGACAGGGTTTCCAAACGAATCAAATTGAATGCCGTCGATGTAGTTGGATAGACCATTCACACCGAATGGAGTGGTAACTTGGTCGGCTTCAACTAGCATCAAATCCAATTGGACAGGAGTTTGGACGCTTGGGTTGCTGGTCATAATGCCGAAGGCTTCCCCATCTCCACAACAAGCCAATTTCATTGTTCGCAGCTTTTCGGCGAGGCCTACCGCATTCGACCAGCGACTGAACTCAATTTCGATGATGCGATTGGCTGCCGGATCGTCGGTCAGCATTTGGAGGCGAGGACCGGTACCAACAATATCATTGGCCAACGTAAGCGAAATGCCGCGGGCGTAGCTGTTGTTGGCAATCTCGTAGCGGGCTCGATTGCGTAGGGTCCGCCGAATACTGGCTCCGTTGGCCGTCTTGGCCGACAAGCCATCGGCGGCCGACCAATGCCTTCGGTTGTCATCGTTGGTCACGGCCGCATCGTAGCGGGCATTCACACGAGGTTTGAATGAGAAAGGCTGTCGGAACAAGCTTCCACCATGCGACGGACGGACGGCCCGACGAGGTCTATTGCTAAAGATCCCTGACAAGTATTGGAACATCCGTGTCTTTCCTTGTGTGTCGCAGTTCCGACAGCCTATTTCCGAAGATTGAACTGTTTGTTAGTCCGCGCCGGGTGGCACGATCTTGTTGAATCGCAATCCACGATTCTTATTTTGTGTTGCTCGTTTGGAGGCGAGGTATTTGTCGGCTTCGATTTGATCCTTGAGGTTATGTTGCTCGACGCTGCCGGCATCACCGGATGCTTTGGCTGGCGACTTGGCGTTGTCTCGAATGTTGTCTTCTAGATCATCTGCCATTTTCGGTTCAGTCTAGTAATGAAGGCGTAAGGTCTCTCTACCCATAGACCTACTCATCTCGATCGCAAACTGGCGGAAATGAACAGAAAAATTTCGACTATTTTTGGCGTCGATGTCGAAGTTTGTTAAAGCTTAAACGCTTGCAGCATGGCTTTTGGAAGTCATTGGCAGGCAAACTCCAGTCAATCTTCCGATTCAATGTTCGTGGACGATGAAGCATGACCAAACGTGTCAAAGCGGAAGATCAGAATCCGCATAGGAGGATGGATTCGCCATGGGTAACAAACCAAAAGAAATTGACTTCGAAGCGGAGTACGAACAACGGGTGGCAAAACTTCGCTTAAGCATCGGTCAGGAAGTACCGTTGAGTCACCAATACGTGCGAGGTGCTAAGCCAATCCTAGTTGCGATCGATGGCGATCTAGCAACACTAAGTTTCCCAAATGGAACCATCATGACCAAGGTTCCTATTCGGTATCTCTGTGATGATTCCGGATACTGGCGTGGCTAACGGATATGATTTCGCGAGTTGGTTTTTGGTCTTGCTCCCGGAGTTCATTTCTCCACTGAACAAAGCAACTTAAGGTGACAAAATGGCGAGGAAAACACCCCAAACGAAGCGTACGCCTAATACACTGGACGCGATCTCGGGATCAGATGCAATTGAAGTTTTGCGTATCCTTGCTAATCAAGACAAGAAATTGTCCATGAAAATTGACGTTATTGCCAGAGAGCTTCTGGCGGATATTGATGTCGACGAAATAGCGAATTGCGTACGTGCACAGTTGGATTCCCTTAGTGTCGAGGACGTATGGGATCGATCCGGTTCACGACGAGACGGCTACGTTAGCACGGTTGAGACCGCACAACAAATGTTTGAAGACGCATTGGAGTCCTTTCATGCGGACATGCTTAAGTACCAGCAGTTGTCGATGTATGAGCAGGCAGAGGCTACATGCTTGGGGATAATAAAAGGCGTTTATGATTTCCATTGGTATTCTGAGAATGAGTTCAAAGATTGGGCGATTGACACGCCAGCCGATTTTTTTGGTGAATACATTGGTGAATGGAAAAAGCATTTCCAAAAAAGGTCGTCACTTGCGAAACTTAATCAGTTTCTCACGGCGTACTGCGTCAAGTGGGCTGAATGAGGTATGCAAACAGCACGTTTTAAGACGCATGCGCAAGTCGTCTGCAAAGTTCCGCACTGAAAAACGAAACAGTCACGCCGAACATGGATGCGGACACGGCAGCGCCCACAAGGCAGTCTAGCCAGTGGTTGTCGGTCGATCGGGTCACAACGCTCGGAAGTCACCCCTGACCTCCGCCTGTTCCCTCTCTAATGCGAATCCCATTCTCTTGCACAATCCACAGGTTGCCGGCCAGCGGCTCACTTCCACCAAGTAAAGGGATGAGCTTATCCAATAAAGCAAGTACATCAGGCTTCGATTGTGTGCGAGGCCTAAGAATGACGATTCCAGGATATGCTCCAGGTGGG
>JANPNA010000073.1:0-15268 GCA_031427235.1 Pirellula sp. | reverse complement strand
TAAAGATCCGAATCCTGCCGGATCTTTAACAAGATCCACTACCCCAAAATCAAGCTGGCACAAAACGCTAAGGCTCATTAGGACGGTTTTCCCAGAATGCATCGTGTCGGCTATCAGGCGGACAAGCAAAATGCAGAGAATTTCTGAAATTGTCATCCTGAAATTGGTACGCCAATTGCCCTATCCCACTTTCGCTTGAACAATGAGCAATGAACACAGACCCTACATCCTACAACAAACGCTGACAAAATGTTCCAAATCGATGAAAAGCGAGCGCTTGGGGCTTTGGACGGAAATCGAAATCTGTTGGTGGAATTGGCAGGAATGTTCAAAGAGGACGCCCCCCTGATCCTGAATGAACTGAAGACTGCATTGGCAAATAAAAGTGCGATCCAAACCAGATCCGCCCTGCACAGTCTGAAAGGCTTGGTATCCACTTTTTTTGCTCAACCCACGATCGAGATTGCCCACCGACTCGAGGACGCTGCCGCTAGCGGAGATCTGGAGTTATTCCAGTTTGGAGAATTGGAAAAACTTGAACAGTCAGTGGAGTCCGTCATCGAAGAATTTGCAGAGCGAGGCTGGGTTGTTGATCCCTGAGAGGTCCCCCAGGAATCAAGATGGTCGCTTATCTGTCAGCTAGAGGGCGATTCGCCAACAATGAAACAATTGGCACGGCTATTGCGTTTAAAGTTAAGGATCAATCCAAGCTAGTTGGCGTCGGGCTGACTAGCACTCGAAAGACGTTAAACCGGGGACCGTGTCATGGACTTAATCCAAGTAGTGCCGTTTGCAGCCATTGAATACTCGTTGATCTACATGCTTGGAGGCGGTGGAATCATTGGCGCGTTGGTCATTTTTGTGATCGCTCGCATGTTGAAGCGTTAGGTACGGGTACGGTAAAAAGGAACGGGAGCAGATTGCGGCTCTGGTCCTCTTTAGCTCAGATTGATTCGAATGCCATCGACGCGATTGCAGACATGGCAGGCGGAGAGTTATTCGTTCCCCAAATTGTCTGTGACTTTAGAAAATATGGGATTTTGATGAAACGGTCCGCGACATGCTTGTCTATCCCACCAGAACATGCGAGACCGAATCGAACCTAATGGTTCAGAACTTGACGGTACCAAGAGTAACGCGCATTGCGCCGATGCTCACTCGCTATTTAGATTGTTTCAATTCGTTGTAGGAGAAGTAAACATGGTTACGAAAGAGCAAATGAATGGCGCTCAAGGTTTCGACGAAGCGCATTGGCCAAATTTCTCGGATCCAAACTTCTCGGGCGACTTGCATCGGCGGTACGGAGTGGAAGATAGGTGGAATCGTGGAGTGAATCACGACGGGAAAGTTGACGTAAACGTCGACCGACAGGGAGTCAAAATTAAGGTGGATGGCGACCGAAAGTAGTCATCTATCCAAAAAGTTCGGACCTTAATTTCTGCCGCTCGCGGTCAATTTGCTCAGCAGTTGCTCCTAGATCTCTCAATATGGACTCAGCCATTGCGAGTGCCACTTCGCCTTCGCCGGTAAAAACACTATCTGCACCAGAAAGTAGTAATGTCTGCCTCTCTCGCAGATAGACGGATCGAACGATTACCCTGATTTTTGGATTAAGAGCACGTGCAGTCCGAACAACTCCTTCCGCGTCGCGAATCGTTGACGCGCTCAAGATTAGGCTGACGCTACTCTTAATCCCTGCGTGCATTAACGTCTCTGGCATGTTCGCATCTCCCAACACGGCAGAGAAGCCAAAACTACGAATCAGAGCGATCGTTTGGTGATTGAGCTCGATAATGGTAGGTACAATTCCATTTTCCGAGAGAAGTTTCGCAACGGTCTGCCCTACTGGACCGAATCCCACAATAACCGCTTTGTACTCGGATTCTACCGAAGCAATATTATTTGAGCTGTCCACCGCCTCCCTGAGTGAAAACGGCTTTCGCATGGCCATCAGTTTTTTCGCCCAAAGAAATCCAGATACTTGTTTTGCAATCGGATCGACCAACTTCTGCAATAGCGGACTTAGCGAGATTGAAACAATGGATACCGCTACCAGGACATGAATAGCGCTTTGAGAAAGCAGGTCTAATTGAATTCCCAGGTTTGTAAGAATGAAGGAGAATTCTCCAATCTGAGCCAAAGAAAACGCAATTTTTAGTGTCATCCGTAGGGGATAGCCCAAAAGTAGTATGATGAGCAGCGCCAGCAACGGAGTAGCCACCATAACCACTGCAAGCGTCAGTAGCACCATCAAGGGTGAATGGAGTAAAACCACCGGGTCGAAAAGCATTCCAACCGAAACAAAAAAGAGTACGGCGAATGCGTCTCGCATCGGCAAGGCGTCGGTTGCCGCTCGTAGACTGAAATCCGATTGTCCTACCACCACACCCGCGAGAAAAGCCCCAAGTGCCATCGAAACACCGAAGAAACGCGCCGATCCAATTGCGATGCCAAGCGCAATGACCAGGATCGACAGGGTAAATAGCTCTCGCGACTGAGTTGCCGCAACATGTTTCAAAAGTCGTGGTACCAGTCGACCGCCGAAGATCATAATGACGACTCCAACAATGACCATTTTGCCGACGGCGATGACAAGCAGCAGTAATGTGGATGACAGATCGAGTACCTGTTCAGTGGCAAAAGCAGGCATCAAAACAAGCACTAGAACAGCGAAAATATCTTGAACAATCAACCATCCAATTGCAATGCTTCCAACCGGCGTTTGCAATTCATTGACGTCCGAGAGTATTCGACTAACGACAACCGTACTTGCGAAGGAAACGGCAACCCCGAAAATGAGCGCTGACTTCAAACTCCAGCCAAATGCATAAGCAACGAGCATTCCAATCAAGGTTGCGATCGAACTTTGTATCAGCGCGCCAGGGACTGCGACATTTCGCACTCTCGATAGTTCGTGAAGGTCAAAGTGCAGTCCTACCCCAAACATCAACAGAACCACACCGAGTTCCGCCAATTGGGATGCGATCTCAACATTCGCAATAAACCCAGGTGTATTGGGGCCTACTGCGATACCCGCAATCAAATATCCTACGATAGGGGAGAGTCCTAAACGAAACGTAACGTACCCCAGTATTAACGCGGCCAACAATCCGCTCGTGAGGGTCGTCAACAAATCAATCTCGTGCATCGTCTTCCACTTTGTTGAAGTGTCAATTACTAAAAAATACCAAGTTCACTTATGCATGGATTAACCCGAGCCTTCGGCGACTTCCATTGCCCTCAACACTCAACTAAGGCTCGAGGTTAAACGAATTAGGGCAAAGGGTACACCATTTGCTTCTACTAGACAAACCGCACATGAAAGGTTCGTACCTAGGAAATGAGCGATCGACGTTTTTATGACCGACCAACGTACCTTCGCAGAAGCTTTCGCTTTTTTAGAAATCGATGAGTCCGTTTATGTTCTCGTTCTTGCTAGTTGTTTTCCTTCAATTTTCAAGCCTCACGGTTGAACCACCTGACGTCGTCGTAGCAACGCCCACTTCGCCGACAGAAGCTACCGCTGATGACTTCCAATTATTGATTCGAATACCCCATTCCTTGATTTCTAAAGGGGTAGATCGCGACTTTCAGAACTCGTCGACGGTGCAACGAGAAGTGATGGGGACAAATTCAAAAGGAACAGCTCACTGTCAAGGAACCGTAACCTGCTCGATCGAAACGAAAACGAACGGGGCCGCATTCTGCTGTCGCATCTCGGGCACGGTGCAATCGGACACCTGTGGAACCAATGGGCCAGCGATCATCCAATCGAATGCTTTTACTTCTTACGTCGCACACAAACGGTTCTCTTTTGACGGGCATCTGTTCACCAGTTCTCCCGCAAGTGTGGTTGCGAATACACGACTGACTATTACTGGTATCGATAGCACGTTACCGCGTTTGAGGGGAAGAATCGTGCGTCGCGTAGCGACCCAACGAGCCGAACAGAGCCATTCCCAAGCGGAATCGATTACCAGGTCGATGACCGAACAAGAGCTCTGCGGACGAATCGATGCGGACTTCGATGCAAGGATTGTTGAGTTGAATCAAAGTTTTGCAAAACGTTTATCGATCCTGAAGCATTTGCCGTCGGCAGGCAATAAAATTCACATTCGCAGTCATCCCGACCGCGTTGAGATTTGCTTGGGAAAGGCACTCATTCGTCCATCGGGCGGGATTGGGGTTCGCGCCCCTATGGGTAATGCAATCGAATTATGGTTGCGAATCGATCCTGGCTTGATCGCTCAAACGCCGATCGCTGCGTTTCTGGTCAGCAAAGCTCCAAATTGGTTGGCAACTTACCTCTCGAGTAACCCAAACCTGTTTGTAGCGGTTAACAAAGAAATCGCTATCGAGGCTCACGATGGTTGGGTGGTGCTTCGCCTAAACGAGGGATGAATCCCAGCACTCCAAATTTATTTCGACAGGATATTCGAGCGTCCGCAATCGACTAAGCATCGACCGGCCAGGGCCGAACGGCCAAGCAGCATCCTACATTCCAGTGTTTCTCGATTGCTCAGGGTGACTTCGATCGGCCATTGAAAACCTGCGATGTAAAGAATGGTCTCAATGACGGGCCGCGATTCAATGTGACCGCTGGACGAACGGATACTGCGGTATTCTATGAGTCTTGCGTTGCAGTGGTACGGCGTTTCTTCATGGTCGTGATCACCCATGATGAAGAACCGGACCCAAGTGTTTGCTCCTCGCTTGAATTCTTCGATTCGCTCCGCATGCAGCGAAGACATAGTAGCACCTGAATCGAATTTTGCATGGAGCCGATCTACACCGAACTCAGGCAACGCGATCCATTCTCGCCATCCCACGAGAAGAAGTTCGTCGCAGTCCTGGATTACCATTGGTTTTTCGCGACGATCTAAAAAATGGAGAATGGGCCGCATCAGGATCCTTAAACTCAAGATGGAACAGGTTTGCCGATTTCTCTCAGCAACTCCATTGTAAACAGTCCTGAGCTGTGTCCGTCGGAAAAATTGATGTTGTAGGCATAATTCCCAACGGGCCGCATCTGGGTAACCGCCAAAGGAACCGTTTCCGCTGCCGAAAGGACTTGCAGAAGTCCCTTAGGTTTCGATGCCTCGGCTCGTTTTTTCTCTCTGCAAGTGGCACATGGACAAGCATTTCGGAGCACCCCAAATGGGTAAATCATCGTTGTGCCATCGCTCCAAGTGATTTCCACCGAGCGATTTTCAGTCAGTTTTAGAGCTGTTGGCTGGTGTTCCATGCGCTTTCAATCAAATTTCCGTTGCGACGCTTTTTGGATGGTTGGGAAGTCCTTTGGAACCGTCGTATCCGCGACCGTCCCTGTGGCTGCCCAGTCTGTGCCCCGCAACAAGACGGTAATGAAGCCAACACATTCCATCGAGTAATCCGCGTGTCCCATCGGGGTGTGGAAAACGCGCCCCTTACCATAATCGATGGTCATGATCATCGGTTCATGTCGATCCGTTCCACCCTGAGCTTTGGAAGAAAACGATGTAGCCAGGATCTTCATGTTTTGGGCTGGGCCGCGAAGGCGATCGTATAGCTCATCCTTGGTATGAAGCCAAGTTTTGGGCAGCCCTTTAGTGATAGGATGTTCGGAATCTCGCACTACGAGCGAAAACTCGTGTTGGGAACCATGACTTCCGCCTTTGCCTGTGGAAGTGTCCACCACCATTTTTTCTTCTGCATTAAAATAGACATAGGGACCACTTTTTTCGTTGCGATCTCCCCATCCGCCCAAGCCGATCATTTTGTTGTATTGTTCCCAGTCACCAAAACTGTTGTCCGCAGCGTGCAGAATTACCAGTCCACCACCGTTCGCAACGAACTTTTCGAAAGCGACTTTGGTTTCCTCGGGCCACGGAGCGGCACCGTGGCCAAAGTTGTTGATGACAACGTTGTATTTGGAAAAGTCTGGTTTGTAGTCGGGGTCCGCAACACCGTTCTCCTTGGATTCGCGAATCACGCCGTCGTTGAGCGGATACTTGCTCAATAGATCGCCCCCCTGCCAAGTGAATTTGGTTCGGGCAATATCCACTGAGTAGCGTTTCGTATCCTCGAGATACTTTTTGATCATCATGGTCGTCTTAGGCCATGCTCCGTGATTGTTTTGTCCATCGAGGATCAAAGCTCGAATGGGGGCCGGAGATTGGGCATGGATCGTGCCGGAAAAAAGAAGAAGCAAGCAAAAGGTAGAACAGAGTGTTCGAAGCATTTTCAATGGGTCCAGGGTGGGAGAGGAACGGATAGTGGACGAAAGTGCGAGATTAGCAGACTCTCGAATCTTGTCCTTGATTGTCGTTCCCAACCTTAAGGTTGTCCATCGGGGAGAGCGGTTTAGGAACTAGTACCGCGAGAAAGGGTCCGTTTTCGTTCTTCCGTAAAATCCCACCGGGGTTTGGCGAGTGGCTGGATTCACTAGCGGCGATCGCCTTTGATACCGGTTGCCAGATATCGCGTCGATTCCTCTTCCAGAAGATCGGTATCGCTTCCGTTGCATTTTACCTCAACGCGGAAGCGATGGACGCCAGGTTTGGACGCCTCAGCATGAATTCGCAGTACGAGTTTGTCGTTGGGACCAATACTTGGGATCGAATTGAAAATAGCTTGCCCTGGAACGATGCGACCTCCGTGCCCCTCAACTCGAACCGGCTCGATACCGTCGGAGAATTGGGCGATGACTTCCACGTCGGAGGCCATTTTTTTGCCGCGATTCGTGATGACAATCTCGTAGACCACAGGTTGCCCGACGGGTGCAGGGGCGGCCGGATCCACTACCGTCAAATGCAGGTCAGCGATCGCATCGATATTGGTTATGAAGTCCGCTTTGGCTTCGGCAGACGAGCTGCACGCACCGGTAAAGACAATTTGGTTGTCACCGATTTTGGACAATGTCAATCGAAGTGGGATGGTTTGCTTTTCCTGTGGATCGAGTTTTTTTATCTCCCAAAGGATGCGATCGCCACTGCGAGTAGAACCTGTTGGCAATGCGACAGCCTCTGCGCCCGGAGGAAGCTCTATAGAGCACTGCGTTCCCAGTGCAGTGATCGACCCGACGTTGGTCAATTCCAATTCATAATCAACGATGCTTCCCTGGTAAAATTCGGCTGGGCCAAACCAAGTTGCTACCAGTTCCGAATGTCGAACTTGAACATCGATTGCGATTTTCGCTTGCACTTTCGAAAGTGTGCTGGTGGCAGTCGCAACGATTGGCAGAGAACCCGATTGCTGGAACGTCAATTCCACTTCGACAATTCTTTCGCTACCGGCTGCGACGTCGCCAATATCAGACTGGTTGCTACCGTAGGGTTCGGCGGTCATAGCAACCGAGATTGCCTTGACGTCGGCGTTGCCGGAGTTGCGCACTCGAATACGGTACATCTGAGGTTTGCCAAAAGTCACTTCGGAAGGCCCCTCCAAGGCAATGGCCAACTGTGGCTGCTGAACCTCGATTTTCAGTTCCGCATTTTGTGGGAGTGTCGTCCACTCGACACCCAACGCAAAATGCTCCGCCTTGGGGGTTTTTAAGAGGATCATGGCCGTCCTGGAACTTCCTGGAGGGATCTCCCCCAGCTCCCAGATGACTGTGTTTCCGTTTTCATCACTGTCCGGATGAGCGGCCCCATCCGAGACTGAGACAGTGCCAACCGCGACTTGTTTCGGCACAGCGATGCTCACGATCAAACCGCTTAGTGGCTCAGTCCCTTCGTTCGTGGCAATGACTTCGTAATTGTTGTCTTCGTCTACTAAAATCGAACTTGGGCCATTGACGGTGACCCTGACACCGGGAACGGTCATTTCACGATGAATCGATGGCGTTGGGATCGAGGTTGCTGCTTTGGACGCGATGTTTGCTTGAGCTGTTCGGTCCTTCATCTCTTGCTTCGTAGCGCTGTTGCTAACCGATCGAGCAATACGGGGGATGTCATCGGCCGGTGTCGTACTTTCACTTGCTATCGCCTGTTTTTGCAACGAGGGCGCGGCAGCTTTTTCGCGCGTGCTGGATTTTATCGGGCTTACCTGGGGCTTTTCCGAGGGGTGGCCAAGGTCCACCAGGTTCTTCGGGTCGGGCCGACTCTTGCTTTGTGAATTTTCAGCAAAGGAGTTCGAGAGGAGGGATGAGGCGGCTGTCTGTTTATCTCGCGTTAGATCGGCGGGCCGTGGGGAAATCAACGCGTCGGCGGGGTCGAACTCCATTGCGGTTCGACGGGAGGTGGAATTGGACTCGATGACTATTTCGGATGCATTACTTTTTGAAGTGCCCGCCGTCACCGATCTTGAATTTGACGACTTGGAATTGGATTGCAACGTAGCGGGGGACGTGTAGACCGATTTGTCAGCACTGATCACCGATTTGTCAGCAGTGATAATGGTGGCCGGTGTTCTTGCGGAGGCTTCATTTCGTCCGGAATTCGGCGGTAGTTCAGGTGCGATTCGCTCCACCCGCAGATCGACCGTTTCACGTTCGCGTCGTTCTTGCGCTCGAGGTAGGTTTTTGAACGGTTCTCGTTGGACACGTGGCTGGGATAGCCGCTGGGAGTTCGACTCCTCGCGAATCTCCGAGTCGTCCGATTCATTGGGACCGCGAAAGGCCTTGGTAAACGACTTCAGCGGAACGAGAAAACCGGATCGGGTAGGCTTTCCGATTGGAGTTGCGGCAGTTGCTGCGGGCACTTTGAGCTTCGGTTTCTGCGGCGGGTTGGCTTGGCTGGTCGAGTTTCCAAAGAGTCTTTCGAAAACGCCAGTCTGCGGCTTCGCCGTCGATTCTTGGATTGAATCCTCCTGTCCTGAGCAAGGTTGAGCCACAAGAAGAGTTGTGATCAACACCCATGCCCAAGCCGCTTCCTTTTTGACAATGGTTGTTCGAAGCATACGGAAAACCCCAGCAAATATCGAAGCTCGACTAAAATCTCTTTCCAGGTCATCGGGTGTTCGATTGGGCAGGATTGAGCAGATTGGGGGATTTTGAGGGATTTTCTGTTTTTGCGGGTCAATCTTGGCTTTGACGGAGGTTGTGGCAGCTTGGAACCACGGCATGGAATGCCGTGCTACGCTTTCGCCGTGTTCGATTTTGCACGGACAACGTCCATTTAGAGTTGCATTCCGCACGATCTTGGTACGGAAGTAGCTCTCGAGATTCGAACAAGGCAACTTCGAACAACATTTGGCTGGATTTTCACAGGAAATACTCACTCCCAAAAAATCCAACGAAATCCACGAGATTGGTTCGGCAATTGCTGATGTGGATGTCATAGACAGGCTGTGAAGCTAGCTTGAAGATTGATAATCGTTGATTTGGTCTGTTTTTTGATGGCATAAAGCTTGGATCAGAAATACGATTAAGGATATCTTCAGGAGAACCGTAGCCTGAACGTAGTCTAAATTTCCTTTGTCAATTTCGTAGTCGGTAGATTTATGTCTTTCGTCCACACCTCCATTCGACCCAAATCGGAGCGAATCACCATGTCGAGTCGTAGTTTTTCAGAGATCCCAAAGCGGCTTTTCTCGGCATCCTTGTCGTCCGTGTTAGGGTTGGGTTTGGTGTTTGGAACAGGCTTATCTGCCTACGCGACGCAAACCAAAGACAATCGCTTGACCACCTATCAAGACGATGGAAAGACCCTTTTCGCACTGAGTTTGTTGCCTACGGAGGCGTTTGCCCCCAAGAATTCGCCCCATGTGGCGGTTGTTGTGGACACTTCCGCATCGCAGAACGGTGATTTCCGCAGGGATTCCCTTGAGATCGCTCAGTCGATCCTCGACGCGTTGCCAGCCAAAACGATTGTGAGCTTGCTCGCTTGCGATGTGGAGCCCATTGTATTGTCCGCTGCCACGTCACCCACCAGCCAGGCTATGACGGAGGGATTCAAGAAACTCGAAATGCGGATTCCGTTAGGCACAACGGATCTTGCGGCAGCCTTGCGAGCAGCGAACAAAGAACTCGGCAAAAAGCCGGATTCCAGCATCGTATACATCGGTGATGGCATGCACCTTTGCAACCTGTTGAACACAGCGGAATTTGAGTCGCTGATCAATGAAATGCGAGAGTTACGAACGAGTGTTAGCTCACTGGCAATCGGTCCCAAGACGGACTGCGAATTGCTTTCAACGATTTCGAACCACACGGGAGGCAAGATTTTCGTTCGTCAGGGGATCACCGCTGCAACGAGTCAGCAGATTGGTGACGCGTTGGCAAAAGTGGCTTTGGAACCTGTTTTCTGGCCTACCAAATCGAATTGGCCAACTGGAGTTGCTAATTATTTCCCGGTGAAGATGCCACCGCTGCGTTTTGACCGAGACTCCATCCTAGTTGGAAATCTCAAGGCAGACTCCGTCGAAGGATCTCTTGAAGTCGAAGGTATTATCGACGGGAAATCCACTTCTATGCGATGGGATTTAAAGAGTGAACCATCGAACCCAGACTTTGCATTCCTTACTCAAGTGGTTTCGAAAGCGGCTCCGAATGCTGGCTTGATGATGCCAACTGCAGGTTCGGAAGCGTTGCACGAGTTAGGCTTGGTTTTAGCGAGCTCCTCCGATCAACTTGTTAAGGATGCTAGATTTGCTCTGAACTCTGGCGACACAAGTGCTGCCATCAACATTGCGAGAGAAGCGATCAAACGATCGCCAAACAATTTGGCAGCGAAGAACATTTTGGATGCAGCCGAGCAATCGCAGAAACCAGCCAAGCCGGTCAAGAGTCCAAGTGCATCGCCTCGAATTGTAAAATTCATCTCTGCTCAAATACCGGAGGATCCGTTTGCCGATCCACCTGAAACCAAGGGTTCGCCAGCGGTTGGAAAGGTTGACATTCCAATTGTTCCATCCACCAACAATCCATTCGGCGATGATGTTGCACCAGCCAGGTCGGTTCTACCATCGCGAAATGCTGGACAACCTGATTCCGCGTTCCCGTTAGCACCTAGTTCCTTTGCACAGAGCAGCGACCCGTTTAGCGAATTGGCCAATGCAAGTGACTTGCTGGCTGAGGATGAGGGATTTCGACGTGTGATGGCTCAACAGTTAGAGGCTCAGGTAAAGAGCGAATTGAGTCAAGCACGAAAGAGTCAAGACCCATCGTCGACAAAGGTTGGACTGAAGGCACTGCAAGACCAAATTCGACGATCGGCTGAGCTTGGCGCAGCGGACAGGACTCGCCTTGAGTCTCAAATTGCTTCCGCCATCCAAGCTGCGGCACGTGCAGAAGCGAATTTAAAGGAACAGCTTTCGAGATCCGAGGCAGTCCAATCAAGTCAGTCTGCATCGAAGCGATTGCTAGTGGAAACCGAACGCCGCAACGCAACCGTGCAGCAGTTAGTCGAACGTTACAATTCGTTGATGGCACAGCAGATGTATCCACAAGCGAATAATGAGATTGCTCCGCAGATTACCGCAATCGATCGTGATTCGGTGATTGATCGTGTGACCAATATTGAATCCAACATGGCAGCCAATGAGCAATTGATTCGGGACGTTGTTAACAAGAGGAGTAGAGCGTTTGTAGATTCTCTCTACTTGAACGAGCAAGCGTTGGTTCCATTCGTGGATGATCCACCAATTGTCTATCCACCTGCGGACGTTTGGCAGGCGTTGAGCGCTCGCCGTCTGGAGCGATATGGTTCAATCGATTTGTCGGGTGGAAAAGAATCCGAGCGTAAGATTTATCGGGCTCTCAATGAACGCGGCGATGTGAATTTCAACGGTACACCTTTGTCGGGGGTGATGAAGTACTTCAGGGATACCCATGGCATTCCTATTGTGATCGATGACAAAGCGCTCGAAGACGAGAACATCACCCCGGACGAAGCTATTACGCTAGAACTCCCTCCTGTTTCGTTCCGTTCAGCTCTTAAGTTGATTTTGGAACCATTGCAACTTACGTATGTCATCGAAGACGAAGTGATGAGAATCACTAGCAAGAAGACATCAGCCAACGTTGTTCGTGTTTATCCAGTCGGTGACCTTGTCGTGCCTGTTATGTCAATGGGCGGCGGCATGGGTGGTGGCATGGGTGGCGGCATGGGCGGCATGGGTGGCGGTATGGGAGGTATGGGCGGCGGCATGGGCGGTGGTATGGGTGGTGGCATGGGTGGTGGCATGGGTGGTATGGGCGGTGGCGGCATGGGAGGAATGATGCGTGTTGAAGATCAACCTGCCAAGTCTTCTGCTGACAAGTCGCCGACGGAGCTAGTTGAACTGTTGGTTGCTAGCGAAGGTGGTGAGCGACTCGTGGCTGAAGCGGCCCTTTCCAGTTGGGTTGTCAAGAAGATGCAACAAGCCAAGAGGGCTGCAGCCGCAAATCAAGACAATGAAGTACGAAGGCATTTTCAGGAAATTATCGACACTATCGGCGATGCAATGCGGAAGACGCTCCCAGCGGCATGGATGTATCAAGCGCTAAGCACGGCGATGGAGGGTTGCGAGTATCCAGGGTCCGAGATTCGAAGAGTGCTACTTTCCAGTATCGATTTCGGTGGAGACGTTGACGCAGCGATCAAGATCGGAAAGTACCTCAAGGGACAAGGACTGAAAAAGGAGGCGATCCGTGTTTTCCATGACGCTCACCGCTCCAATCCTATGCTTCCAGAGCCGCTCGAACTCGCGTTGGATCTAGGTCTGGAGACTGGGGATCAGAACGGTATTCAGTGGGCGTGCACAGGTATTTTTGGCCAAGCATGGAGTGACGACCATTTGCCGCTCATCGAAAAGGCAAAGCTTGCAGCAAAGGCTTCGCATATTCGGCTCAACCAGTCTAAAGAAACAATGAAGGCCTATGCGTTTGAGCAAGAAATGAAACAAGCTCTATTAAGGGATCTTGTGGTTCGTGTTGTTTGGACCGGTGACGCAGACATCGATATTTCGGTGGAAGAGCCTACCGGTACGATTTGCGACAAAAACAATATGCGAACACTGAGTGGTGGAATGCTGCTAGCCGACGGTTCCTCATTTGACGAAACAAGCAAGGACGGTTTTTCCGAAACCTATGTTTGCGCACATGGATACGCTGGCCAATATCGAATTCTCATTCGCAAAGTTTGGGGGGAGGTTTCGGGTGGTAAAGTCACTGTTAACTTGCTAACCGATTATGGAACTCCGGATCAAAAGGTTGTCCAACATTTGGTACCCATTCAGCAAGATACGGTTTTGGTTGCCGAAGTTAAGAGTGGTCACCGCAAGGAGCCCATTGTGGATGCGCAATTGGCTAAAGTTCAAAAGAAAATGGCGGAGGCAGGTGCGGTCCTTGCTCAGGTTGTTCCGAACCGGAATGGCAGAGACTCAAGTCCTGGGTCAGCGTACCAGCAGCTTCTTTCGTCGTATGCTGGCGGTCAGAATGGCGTTGGCAACGGCCAACAAGGAGGGCCATTCATCGGACGAAGAAACGTTGTGGGCTATCGACCTGTTTTAACGTTTATTAACCAGGGTACCATGATGTTTGCAACCGGTGTCATTTCAGGTGACCGCAGATATGTCCGAATAACCCCAAGTCCATTTTTCACTGACATTATTGCGGTGGATACCTTCAACACATTTACTGGCGGCACCACAACAGGCGGCGGTGGTGGTGCGGGCGGTGGAGGGGCAGCCGGTGGAGGTGGTGGTGGCGGCTTTGGCGGTGGAGGAGCATTCTAAGCCAGCCTGATTGAAACTTGTTTCAAAAAAACCGCGAGCCTCAAATGACTCGCGGTTTTTTTATGATTTCAGTTGAAATTCACCAGCATCTTTTGCGGCAAAAAAGTCAGGGATACTTCCCAACAAGTCCGGTCGACTGCGAAGTTCCGCTTCTTCTAGCCAATGCACTTCGGCGACTTCCTCAGGAGCTGGGACCGGCACCGAGTGCAGAATCCGTCGACAGATCAACCACTCTAGTCGGGTGCCCCACTTCGTTACAGACGTCCAAATATGTTGCGAGACAATGACTTGGAGCCCAAGCTCTTCCACCAATTCTCGACGTATTGCCGATTCAAAATCTTCGTTCGCTTCGATCCCGCCGCCTGGGAAACAGAGCAGTCCTGGTGCCCGAACCAACTCGGAACGTCGGATCACCAGGAATTGCGACTGCTCAATGATGACCGCGACAACGGCGTGCCTGCCTCGGTCTGGAGTGTTCTCCGTCCAACCTGACATGTAAGCTACTTTAGCGGTGAAAAAGCGGTAGGTTGGAGAAACAAACTCTTAACCCCATTTTTGACAGTCAACGAGCCACCAGCCGCAGCTTCCGAAGCCTTGTAAGCCTTGGTCCACTCTTCGTCGGCCGCAAACTTTCCGAAATTCGTTTTTGCGGCTTCGGGCGAAGCGTGAGCAATGAAATACACAAGGCTATTGCCAGCCGCGGGTAAATTTGCGTCCATCTCTGCCGTTCCTTTGCCAGTCGGGGAAACGGCTTCTAGCAGCTTTGCGCAGGTTAGCGGCTCGCCATCAAGCACGGAGCAATAAAGAATATTGGTCATTCCGTGCTTGCTAAAAAGACCAAGGGTATGGTTCTTGAAGCGAGCGTTGAGGGCGGGGAGGTTGCCTTTGGTGGCAACATAAGTACGCAACTCAAAAACTCGATTGCCAACTTGCTTAACGTCCAAAGCTGGGCTGTAATCGTTAACCGTTAAAAAAACTCGCTCAAAGGAACTGACAGCCTTCTTGCCGTCAATAATTGTTTTCTGAAGGATTTCTTTCCAAGCTGGGTCGTTTTGGAGTGCAGTTTGAGACGCTTCGCTGGTCGCTTTGTCCTTGTGGCTGATCAACGTGAAAACACGTTCGTCCTTTGGATCGACGTTGGTCCAGGCGCCTACCAAGGTAATGTTGTGCTTGGCCATGAGTGGCATACCGCCGTCGGAAATCAGCTTGAGTACATCGGATTGACGCCCTGTCTCCGGGACATACGAACGCAACTCGTAGAGCTTGCTGGTTGCTGGCGATTGGGCCAGTGCTGCCGTTCCGCCAATCAGAAAAACTGCGATCGTGGAAAGAATGGATTTAATCAACATGGTGACAATAGTTCCTTGGAACGAAAGGGAATGGAAAGTTTGTGCATTGACAAAGTAGTATACCAAGCGGGCTCAAGCCGTGTTTCGGCGACTTCGGGCTGTGTCAAAAAGTCGAGGAACGCTACAATCGTCGGTCCTTTTGAGCAGCCGCCACGAATCCTGAGATCGCTGACACAATTAATGCCGAAACCACTCGAAGAGCACTTCAAACAACTCCGCGTTTGGCTTGACATGGAATCCGATGCCGAACGAAAACGGATGATCGAGCGTCGGAGAGATCGGTC
>JANPNA010000072.1:0-12233 GCA_031427235.1 Pirellula sp. | reverse complement strand
GGCCGTCATGGACTTTGTATTTTGGCGTGGTTTAGTGCAACCTTTTTATCTTGTTTTGTAACACCAAATTTTTTGGTTGGTGGTTTTTTTTTTTTTTTACATATCTTACGCCGGCGGTTTATTTAACATGAACCACTACCCTAAAATCAAGCTGTCACAAATCACTAGAGAGTTGGAAACTATCCCTCGAAAAGCAAAAAGGGGTCAGCCAGTTTCAATCGTCGCGCTGAATGCGAGAGTATTGAGCCACGCGCATAACGCGATGCAGGATTGGCAATCTGGAGAACTCGGTGCCAAAGAGCGCCTTCTCGGCGCGTCCAAGCCCGCCACACGAATGGTACCAGCAACACGTCGGAGAAAAGCTCCGTGCGGACGGAAATCCATCACGGCGTTGGGCGTAAGAATTTCAGGAGGCTTGCCGGGAACGCATACGTTCTTTCGTCGAAAGGGTTGTCGCTGACTTGATACAGGCTGCCGTCTTTTCGTCGATGCATGCGAGTTGCTTCGTCTTTATTGAGCGGTCTGGCTCCAATGCGGCCAAAGACTGCGATTTGATTACCCGATTCATCCACTGCGCGATCTCGGTCGACACCGCGCGATATGCACAGGGCGTGTCCGTTTTTAGGAAGCTTCCGCGTGGCAACCAAGCAGGGATTCGGGCGAGGTGAGAAGCCGTCGTTGCCGGGTAGTTCTGGACTCGTTAACTGAACGACTCTCAGGCCATTCTTGCCGTCCGCAATGTATGCGAACTGACTGACGTTGGTAATGCCCAGTTTGACATCGTGAGCATCATTGATCGCTCCTCCTGCATTGTATACTTGATCGATGAAGGCTGACTCGGGATTCGTTATGTCGAGAATGACTAACCCCTCGTGACCACCTGCGACGTAGGCATACGTCCGTCCGAGATAGATGCTTTCGGCTTCCTGCAACGGAACGGTGTGGACATGCTCAGGGGAACCGAGTTCCGTTGCATCAAAGACCTGCACGCCTTCTTCGTCGCAAACAAATGCATAGCGAAACTGCACAGCCACGCTTTTAGCATGCCGAAGCACGTCGTGCCCCGTTAGCGACGCGAGGGAAGGCTTTTTTGGGTCGCTCAAATTCACTACTGCAAGTCCTGCATCGCAACAGATGTAGGCAAAATGGCCTGCAATCGTGATTGCCGTAGCCCCACACAACATGCCGTTGGGGTTGAACGTGACGTCGCGTTTTAGAAAATTGTTCGACGGATCGCCATCGAGCAAGGTGGCTGCGCTAACCATCACCAGCCCTTCGTACTTGTCGGTCACATAGATATAGGCATACAACGGGTGAACCGGTGATTCAAAGTTCTCCGGTCGATGCGTTCTGGTGGGGTCCGGGGCAATGGTGGTGGGGGCTGCAACTGCGGTAGCGAACTTAGTCCGAACGTAGAGCCGTTGGCCTAGCGGTGAAACTGGCGCCGTTGTGATCCGTTCGGAAAAGGCTTTGTGATCGATGAAGGCAATATCAAAAACACGCAGCCCTCCTTCCCCGCAGGCAGCGTAGAGGAACTCACCTCGGTGTTGTAACGATAGAATTTTTGGCTTGCGATACAACGGACTGAGTGTCTCAATAATATCGCGCCCGGGATGCTCGTGTGCATGCTCAAGTTCCCGGTGGTGTTTCAAATGCTCTTGGTAATCGTCGGGGTAAGCGATTGCATGCAATGAACTGCCGATGACCGCCTGAGGTTCGCTCTGTTCCGTAACGACGACACCTTCCAGTCCATGTTCTCCGGCACCCACCCAAGTGTACCTCCCGACAAAATTCGTGTAGCCAGTTCCCTGCATGAGCAATTGCGCAGTAATCGCATTGTTGTCATTGTTGATTGCGACGTGACAATCCGTACAGGATTTTGTCTCCGAGATGCCCGGCAGAGAATGCGGTGCAGCTTGATTCCAGTCTGGTCCCCCGCGGACGGTGTGCGGGACGTTGGTGCTAAAAGCAATGCCGCTAAGCCCTTCGCCGCTAATCGTTTGCTGCTGTACATAAACAGATTCTCGGTTTCCGTTGTAGCTGCCGACATGGATGGCGCATGAGCTACGGGCCGGGCCGATGCGATTGCCCGTGACATTTCCATCGCGAGCAAGCATATAGACATCGTCACGCAGCGTTTGGAAATTATAGGAGATCCGATTTCTGGAGACTTCACCCAGATTATGTAAATTAGGAGCCTTGACATTTGCTTTTTGTGGCAGGTGGCAGCCGAAGCAGCTTGGGTTCCACGAACTATGGCAGGCGATGCAGCTCATGTTACTATTCTGGTGTGCGCATTTCTCATTGGGAAGCTGATCGCCCCATCGCATGACTCCATCGTCGTCCATCCGAACGGTTTTGGCTATGTGGCTTTTGGGGTTGTATTCGTCACTTCGCGGATCGATTGTATCTGCGGTTTGCGTCACTTCCCACGAAAGATTTTTTTCGACGTTGCTACGTTGAATCAGTTTGGGTTTTTTGCCGGGAGCCGTCTTGATTTCAAACCGCGGTTCGCCAAACGCAGTCCTCAGGGCTAATAAGTTGGTGGGCTCTTTCGCTGACGCCGGACCGCTCGTCGGTAACTTTGCCGGCTTTCCGGATCGGAGCAGTTGCTCAACCTTGGCGACCAGCGATTGTTTTGCGTCACCGTGGCAGTCGATGCACTGAATTTCAATGGCTGCTCGCACTTCGCCGTAGAGTTTGGTGTCGCCATGGCCATCTTGATAAAAATGACAATCGACACAGTGCATCCCTTTTTCCATGTGGATGTCCATCATGTGCACTGGAACACCGTCTCGCTGTTTGCCATGGATCTTTTCGAACTCGTTGGAGGGCGCTACGGATGCCATCAGGTGTTGTGTCGTTGGACTCTCGATCTTGGTCCCCTGGTGGTCGAGTAGTGAGCCAGTTCGGTCCTTCTTAAAGACTGCGCGAAAGACCCAGCCGTGGCCATGAAAGTCGGCAAACTGAGTGTGCTTTAAGCTTGGATTGAGATCGGTGACATTGTTTAAAAAATCCGGATTTCCCCAGAGACCGCGCGCAGCAGACTCCTCAGGGTTTGACATCGACGCTTGTACTAATTCTTCTGCGGTTGGATCCTTTTGTTTCTTCGGATACATGCGTTGGCCGTCGGTTTCATTGTCCCACCACATGTATCCTAGATAAGAATTGAGGACATTGGTACCTGGGTGCATGTGGCACACCATGCATTGGCTAGTGGGCATACTGTTGGTAAATGTATGTTGGATCGGATGTCCAGATTCCTGCTTGGGTATGGTGGGATCGATGACCTTGACCCATTCGTCTATTTCGGACGCGGCGCGACCCATATTTCCATATTTCGCATAGGGACCGGATGAGGTTGGCGACCGATCGTTGGCATAAACAACATGGCATGCGCTGCAACCGCTGCTTCGATAGTCGCCGGGGTGATCATTGGTTCCAAGGAAGTTGAGGGTCGGATCGAGTAGGCGAGTCTTTTGCAAACCGATGAATACTGGATCGGTACGGTTTTCGGTACCTAGACCACGAACGCTCAGCCGCTCTCGTGGCCGGCCAGGTTCCTCGAGTCGTTCGGGAATGCCAATTTCAGAACGGAAACGCCCGCCAGGTTCGAACACCCGCAGAATATTTCCTGGCTGAGAGGATTCAAACCGAGGTAAGGGATCGAGGAATGGAACCATTCCCTTGCGATCTATTTCGTAGGCAGTCGGGGGCGGGACATTTTGAATGCGCTGTGGCTTGCCATGCATGGAGTAACTTTCTCCGTAGCGAGCCGCTTTTTCGGGTGTGCCACCGTTGTTGTACAAAGCAGCGCTCCAGAGCATGCAGCCGTGCGTCATCATACTCTTGCGGAGTTGCAATACTTCATTTGCATGGCATTGCCCGCACGCGATATGCGCCACCCTGAGATCTCCAGGATTTACAAAGCGAACAAACTCAGGACTCTCATGATTTAGCAAGGCATAACTGCGCACCGGATTGCCGGACGTCGACCACATGTCCGGATAGCGTGGGTGTACGTGCGATCCGTTTTTTGAAAAACTGTTTGGATTTCCGCCATGGCAATCGACGCAACCAATCGCGACGGTATTTGGGGGATGCATGTTGCCGACGTTAGAATGGCAACTGACACACCCCGTGCTCTTGTTCAGTTCATCTTGTTTGGATTGCCGATAAAGATCGACGTATTGCATGTCGTTTGGGATTGGGTAGGAATCGTTTCCTGCAATGCCGAGATTTTTCGCAGGGCCCCATGGATCCTCGCCGCTTCGAGCCGGCACACTGGGCGCATGAAATTTGCCGTTCGACTGGAGCGCGGGTTTGGCGGCCTGCGCAAGGCTCGTCGCCTCCAGGGCAACCAATATCCAAAAACCGAGAATCAGCCTTAGTAGTGCCAATCGAATAAGAAACTCGGTTGGACGTAAAGTCATGTCTCAGTACTCGAAAGAAGCCTCAAAAAAACCTGCCGCAAGATTGTTGACTTTACCCTCGAGCGGTTGATACAGGTCGCGGAATCCGTTACCGACGATCAACCCCGAAAGGCCTCCGACAAAGATTATGTTGTTATTTAAAAGCGGACGATACTCAAATCCGCCACTTAGGTCCAGACCGATTTCGTTTCGAATGTTTGGCTGAAAGACTAAGGTCTCCAGCGAAGCGGTTTGATTGAACCACAGGTAGTTCGCGTTGGTGATGCATTTAAGCTTCGTCGTCAAATCCGCATCAAAGCCAACATTGAATAGCTGGATGCCTGGATTGACGAAATTCGATTGCCCCTGAAACTTGCTGCTACGCAAGTTGGGTAGCAAACTTTGACGATTGACGAGATTGACTCCAAATAGCTTGATCTGTTGACGATTCCAGTAGCTAAATTCCCCACCCGCGAAATTGGGGTTATCGAAAATTGCGTCAAAGCCAGTCGCCCGATGATCGTTTGGATCACTGTCGCCGGAAGCATAGAAGTAGGAACATCGAAATCGAGCCCAGTCACGGTCGTAGGAAAGCTCAAGTGCTCCCATGAATGCGCTGATGTCTTGACGTGTACCCGCGATCGGATTGAGTTCGTCGACGCCGGTCACGTAGTACATGGAATGGCTCACGTTGTACCGATTGATGTGACCGTTGCCCGACCATCCAAGGTAATACGCATCGACTTGATGTGGGGCAAACACCCCTACAGGATCGGGTCGAACAAGAAAACGGTTATCGTCGAATTTAGTGCTAGCTTTATCTTTGTTGTAATGGAAGCTAAGCTGTGCGTTGTAACCTGGGAAAACAAAGTCGTTGCGATAATAGTTCGCAATGACGGTATTCTGATGGCGATCGTCAAAGGTATTGAGCAGGCTGTTGGTATCTTTTTCGGTCTGATCGAACCAAACGACATTGTATTGGTCTTGGTTGCTCAGCCTATTTCCGAAAACGCGCACACCTCGATTCGTATCTGAAAAGATGAATCCGCGAAAATCGCTGGTAAAGGGCTGAGAGCCAGCACGCACTGAAAGGAAGTCGTAGTTGGGACTCATGTCAGCGATTTTTGTCTCGTAGAACCACTCTTCCAGAGCCCAGTCCGTCTTATGGCGGTTTTTCCCGTCGCGCACATCCGGCGAGACGACAGCTAGCTCTTGCACATTGAGGTAGTTCTGATTGAAAACCGCGTTCATTCGAAGCCGCCAATCGAATGGCTTGAACGACGTGTCTCCCTGGAAGAGATCGAACCCAATGGAGTTGTACTGAGCAAAGAAAAATTGATTTGGGTTTCCGAAGAATTCGTTTTGCCCAGAGTTCTGTGTGGCTTCGAACGGTGTGGTTGGAATCGGCGTCTGCCGTTGCTCAAACAAATTCAACTGTTTGAATTGGAGTTTGAGGAATGTGTCCTGTCCGGCGATTGGGTAGTCACCTTTCAGTACGTTTTGATTGTACGGATCGTACCAAGCTCCTTGGACAAACGGATAGTCATGGCCGATGGGATGCCCCTTGTTATAACGATCCCACGTGGGCGAGCCTATGCGCCACTGGTCTTCGACTGGAACAAAGTGGCTGGTGTTCTGCGATTCCGTTGGCAAAACGGATGTAGGGCCAGTGAATCCCAAAGGTGCTTGAAAAGTGGTTAGCTGATATGGAGCAGCTTCAGGAGGGAAGTGATCGGCTTGTGGCAAGGACAATCCGTCGAGCTCCGGTGGAGCGATACTCTTAGGTTCCGATTCGTCCCGTAGAATTGCTTGCGTTCCATCGCTAATCGAAAAACGAATAGGGCTTGGCGATGGTTGTCCAATCGGAAAAGTCTGGCCCAAGGCAATGCCATCGAAACATGACGTGTAAATCGTCACGCTTGCTGTCAGAATGGCATGGCAGAGATTCTTGAGCACAAATCGTTTAATCCTGATGAAAAACCGTACAAGCGTTGCGACGGTAACGATTTCATCGGTTGTATCGACTCTCTGCCTTGTGCAAAACAATGGAAAAAAACTGGAAGGATCTGGTTAGGGAAGCTATGGGAAATAGGCGAAATAAACGGATTAAGTGAAGTTTGCGAGTTTTTTCGGTGAAAAGGCTAGAGAGTGATTGATTGTTCGGATTATGTCAGTCCTGACGATTTGAGGGATCATCCGGGCGGCAGCTAAGTCATGGGCCTAGCGTTTAACCGGCAAAGCCGTTTGACGGCGTTATTCCGTGAAAGCTTAATCATGCTGTCGATTCAACGAGTCATGAACGCAGTGGTAATGACTGCAAGTCTGCAAGCGACCTTTGCATTCGCCGCCGAGCCACGTCCCAAGACGCGAGCGCCCGATGACAGAATGCTTCAGGAGCTAGAACGCAAGACCCGCGAGGTGAGAGCTCCAATCGTGCCAGAGGCGCCCCAGCCCGAGTCGGCGCCCAAATCCCTGTTCGGCGAATTATTCCTAACCGGCCCTCGCGGAAAGGAGGCACCTAGTAGCGCCAAGTACGGTCGTTATTGCGAAAATGGATTCGCCAGAGCTGGTTTCCCGAACTGCATAGGTAGGTTCGCTCAACCGAGCACAGACGCATACCATCAAGTTGGTTACGTGGGGGGTGGAACGCTTTTTGGGGGCTCGTGCCGACACTCCAATGAAGGCACATTTGGCATGGACTATTCCGGTTATTGGTTCTCTCGCAAGACATGGTTGAAATGGAGCCATGGCCAGCGGCACCAAGGGGGCGCTGGCCGTTACGAAACCGAGGGTCCTCGCATACTACCTGAGTGAGGTTGCTGCGTTTTCTAACGCGGCTAATGCCCGATGTTGTACACCGACATTTTGTTACTTTCGGACACGTTTTCTGGAGCTACTGTGGAAACTGTCCCATTCGCCAAGGTCTGCGAACGCGCGATCCGAATCGTTCCATTTCAGCCATTCTTCCCCCGGATCGCCCAAATCCATAGATGGCGATTCCGACCGTTCTCCTTCCGCTCCATCGCTTCGACTATTCAAGTGATTGATAAGCATCAAAACATCCAACGGAGAGATCCAGCCGTCCCCGGATACATCAAGACGAAGGTCGAGGGATTCTCCATCGCCAATGGGACGCTGATCCGACGGTCTTGTGTTGAGAAAATTAACAACCAACAGGACGTCAAGCGGTGAATTCTCGCCGTCCAAGTTCACGTCCAGCGAAGGGACGTAAGTAGCTGCAAATACCGAAGCGGTGGAACTGGACGATACAGGGCTGAGTTTTGTCGTGTTGGAATTGACGGAAGCTGTTGTTTGGAGCGAGTCGGCTTGAAACCTGAGGTTGGAAATCAGGCTCTTGTCACCGATACGAAGATTGATGTTTTGAGTATGGAATCGTTTCTGCGGTTCATTGGCAATCGTGTAGTACTCAATGATTTCGCCATCGGCGTTTATTTGCAAAAGGTGGCGTTCTTTTGACTTGTCTTCGTAGACGCTCGGCGCACCGAATACGAAGTTGGCCGGGATACGCGCGGCGTTCTTCTTGCCATCGGTACTGGCAATATCATTGGTTAAATTGCCGACTCGCCACTTACCCGCACTGTCACGCGTAAACTCGATGAGTTCACCACCATTGGTACCATATACCCGGAGATTTCCATCCAGTTTAATGGCGGAGACATCGGTGTAGACGCGCCCACCGTAGGGCTGTTCGAAGTTGAAATAGCCATAGACATCACCGGATTTTTGGACCACTTGGGTAACGTTTTCGGCGAGCGTCACGGTGCCGGAGGTGTTGAGCTCATAGTGAACAAGCTGAGAAACACCATCCGTGCCAAACAAGTGAATCGTTGTTCCATCGACTAGGGGGCGAATGTTTCGGAGCATGCGAGTTTCTCTCGCATTGGCTGAGGTTGGAAGGACGAGCGTTCGAGTGGAGACATTCCCTAAATTAAGATCAGTCAAATATTCGATCACGCTGCCCGTCTGATTGGTGCCGTAGAACCGCAACTTCCCGTCGACTTTGATTCCCCCAACCCCGGAATAAACCGCCGGACTGCCCGCAGCCGTAGATAGATCCTTTGGCATGCCGCCCGAGGGGATAACGATTAAGTGACCGGCGGAGGTAGTAATGGTAAATCCGATTCCTGGTGCAGGAATGGGATCCTCAGCAACTAGTTGTCCGAGAGGCACGGATAGTTTCGTATTGGCCTTCCAGAAGCTCACATTCTTCAAGTCCGCAGTTGTCCAGGATTTCGAAGGAGGCGTAAAGGAATAACGAATCAAACGTCCGTCCCCTTGTCGCCCCAATGCCTCAATCGAGCCGTCAGGATTCCCAAGTGCCGCCATATCACCAATCACGGCTCCGTCCTCGAAGGATGCGATCTTTACGGCTTTAAGTAATTCCTTGGTCAGATTGATCTGTTCGTCTAAAAGCTCACCGTCGCCACGAGCAGTAAGCACGACGCTGCCATCTCGCAACACTTGCAGAGCAACGCGTCCACCAACACGAGCGCCCTTCGGCAATTCAAACGGACTAGCAACCACCGCCAATTGCCGACGACTCGATTCGGCAAATACTGCCGTGGAGATATTGTCGCTCGACGAGTTCGAACCATACAAAGAATTCTCAGCGCTGAGTGCACCCCGGAACAGGCCTCCAGCGCCGTTGCCTCCTTGGGTCGCCGTTGCAAAAATCGCTTCGTCGTATTGGTCTAACCCGGCCATTGTGCTTCGATCTACTTTTGTCGTTGGTGTGCCGACTGCTTTGGCGGTGAAGGAAACTGGCTCAACCTTAGTCGAACTGAAACTTATCGCTCCCTGGATCGCGTCACTCAAGAAATTCTTGAGCCCAACTGCGGTTTTCGACAATAGGAAATCTGTATTCGGATCATTGGCACTAAATCGACCTACGCCGCCAATGGCATCGACATAGTAGATGTTGCCCGCACGATCCAAGAGTGGAATTTGATTTGATGCAAACGGTTGGGCTGATCCTGATCCTGGAATTCCAGGCAATCGATAAGAGGTTACTGGAGCCGCGGTGGGTTCAACCATCGTTGGCAATAATTTGCCATTCAATCGTGACAAATCAGATTGGACGATGGGATCAAGAACAGTGGAAAGATCAAGCACTCGCATTATTCCTTTGGCTCCTTGATTAACCAAAGCACCTGGAGCAGCCGCGATCAGTCTATCGTCTTCCGGTTTTCCTGGTGTCTCATTGTCGTCCACCGCCAAAAAGAGTGTAGCGCTAGGTGGGACAACCGCGTCAAGGGCGACCTTCGCTTCGGACTTCAGCAAATCATCAAAGTTCCACTCTTTCCATTGATCCTGTTCGCCCTTCGTTCCAGGCTGAAGCAGCACAACACGAGCTGTCCCTGTCCGTGCGTCTCCGTCCGAGAAAAAAACATAGGGTTTTCCAGTTCGATCGTCAACGATGACCTGTATTCCGTGTGGCTGAAACGGAACGCCCTTCGATCCGGAATCTCCCAGTTCTTTTGGAAGTTTGTGCAGGATAATGGTACCAGCAGAGCCACTTAAGTTTCCCGTTGGCTTACCATCCGGAAATCGAGAGGTGTCAATTTCTAAAACTGAACTTTCGCTAGTCAACCAGACATGTCCCCGAATATCGACAAAAATGGCATGCGTTCCGGTGAGGCCGAGATCCGTCGTTGGATTGCCGGGGGACGCAAAGAGAGAATCCTGAATGTCGAAGGTACGAAGGGTATTCGAAACCAAATCCAAGTAGCCGACCGTTCCTGGTCCGCTGGCAGTTGTATCAAATGGTTTCGTCGGATCACCAAAATTAGGAAGATCCTTGTCTAAATTCTCGTTTCTGTAAACGAACCAGACGCGCGGAGTCAGGTGCGAACTGAAGTCGAATGCCACGCCGTGAGGATCACCATACCGTGCAACTCCGGTTAATGGATCACGAATACCTAGACCATAAAAATTGATGTTTCCATTGGTCGGATCGAAATTCGCAACACTAACGCCATCTTCCATCGTCAGCCAAGTCGTTTGCGTGGTCTTGTCAAAGGTTGTTGTCCATGGACGAAGCCACATCAATGGCGAACTCACGTTTACGTTTTCCGTAAGTGCAGTTTTTAGGGTCAACACTGTGATTCCGGTGTTGACATTCTTTACTGATTTTGTCACCTCGTAACGTTTTAGAGGGTCTGCGGCTCCGGTTCCATTGATCGAGATGATCGTTGCCGCAGGGATCGCCTGGTCGACTTCCACAGTGAAGGAACCTTTGGCTGCAAGGCTTGTGAAGTTCGCTCCAACGAACCACTTTTCATTAAAGATTGGCGTGCCAGGTGCGTTCTGTGTTGCAGCGCCAACTTGATTGACGAAGACCTTTAAGTCCCCACTATTGGAGATCGTTACGTTGCCAGCTTGATCGGTAACGCGTAGTTGAATCGAGAGTATCTTCTTCAACGCAAGTGGCGATGAAGGTCTAACGCTTACTGAGGTGAAACCTGTTGTTGTAGACGTTATCGAGAAATCAGCATTTGCAATCGACGTCGCCACTCCATCCACTAAAAGTTCGACCTTGATCAAGTTGTTGCGATCGGAAAAAGCTTGATCGCTAATTCTTGCCAGGAAGGTAGGTTGGGGCGAGTTAGTCACAAATACCGGAAGTTCAGAAGTTGGTTCGCTTAGATCGCTTCGAGCCACTCGAAACCTAGTCGCAGGCGCAGTGTCAATTGTCGGCGGATTAGAGTCAATTGCGAGGGCAATTGCATCGGACAGCGGACCAACATTTCCCGCTTGATCAATTTGTCGTATTTGATACCGAAAAACTCCATCGCCCGAATCGGGTGGAATAATGCTTGCCAAGGCCCGTGTGGAGTTTGCCGGAATCAAACGCGAGGGGGTACCGACTAAAACACCGTTTCGAAACAACTCTACTGCGGCACCATTTTCCACCGCATCAAAGAGGATTGTCGGCGTGGCTTTGAGTGTAGTACTGCCCGTCGCCGTACGAAGTCTTGACGGCGCAATGGGAAACGTGGTGTCGATCACTAATTGACTGAACGCGGAAAATGCGAAATTCCCAGACGATTTGGTTGCCTTAGCTCGTACTCGATAGTTACCGTCTTCAAAACCGCTTGCGCTTCGAAAATCGGTTACAAAAACACCATTCACCAAGGAACCTAGATTCGTAGCCACAGTAGTGAAGGTGCCCCCATTCAACCGTTGAAATTCAAAATCGACTGAAAGGGCACTTGCTGAAACAGTACTATATGTCAAATCATTTCGTTGGTTCGTAATCCCATCTGCGGTTCCGTCTTGAATTCCATTGCTTGTATCATCTTGTGCATCTAGCTTAGGCGTCTGAACATCAGGTGGCGTTAAGTCTACTTCGAATCGGACCGAAACTAGCGAGCCTGTCCCATTGTTCCCTGCGCTGTCGACAATGGAGCCTAGATCTATTGAAAAAACATAGTCCCCTTCTAGGCTCGTTGGGCCACCCAAACTATTAACTCGATAGGTAGTGCCACCGAGGAATGAAACTGTTGCGTTTGCTAATGAAACGTCTATTCCATTGCGTTTGAGGCTCAATGCTGAAACCGGAAAACTTGCAACCGCTTCAGAAAGTTCGATGTTTAGTGAACCGATAGAAGTATTCCGCGGTGTTGCGGGTTGCGATATTGACCTAACCGCAGGCGGAGTTTGATCAAGGGTAAATCGGCCAACCAGATTCTGTGCTGAAGTTGCCGCCGCAAGTTGAATCGGAACGGATCCGAATCCAGCTCTGAAAAACTCAAGTCGAATTGAGTAAGCACCGTCAGTCGTTGGTAGCGTGATCTGCAT
>JANPNA010000071.1:0-18446 GCA_031427235.1 Pirellula sp. | reverse complement strand
GACTTTCGCGATCAAATCGTCGCAGTTGGTTGGCCAAAGTCCCAAGGCATCCCCCACGCGGTAGCTTAAGCCGGAACCTGCAAGGTCGATGGCCACATGCCGTGTGTCCTTGGCTGATCCAGGGCCGTTGAGCTTGTCGCTGGCAATGAGCTGGACTTGAACCGGGTTGTCGCGAGTACCAGGGGCTGCCAGCGTTGGTTTGACCGGCTTGGCAACGTCCTTTCCATTCGCATGGCTTTGTGATGCAGACTCCTTGACTAGACTTCTTAGTACTTTGGCTGTATCGCTACCGCCTGGCGAGCAGAGTGTTAAATTCTTTTCGCTGCCGTTCGCGATCGCTTCCGAATAGGATTTGCACAAGTATCCGCACGACCCGCAATTCAATTGGGCCATGGCCGCCATGAGACGCCGTTCCTTGGGCATCCCTTCGGCCAGCTTCATTCGATCTGTTAGTGGTAAAGATGGATCATGCCAGGGAAAGGATTCCTCGGCTTCTTGCTCGATTTGCAAACCAGCACCCAAGGAGGGAGCCAACTGCATGGCGGCGGCGGCCAACGCTGCTGAACTCCCACCCTGGGCGGATTGCTGGTCAAGAACGCCTAGAACTCCAGCCAGGAAGCCATTGAGCCAAGCTCTTTGCTCACCATTGAACGGGGCAGACTCTGGGACGATTTGGTAGTTCATGAGGATGGTTCTTAATTTTGTTGAGACGTCAACCACTTTTGGTAACCCGACGCGTAAACGAGGGATTTGGCTGCAATCCCTCGCGGACGCATCGGGTGGTGAATAATCCCCGCTAGCTCCTTGCAGCCGAAACAGGAACGGTATATTGATTGATCAAATCGCATCTCTGCACAAAGTCGGCAAAGGACTCTCGCTCATTCTTGTTCTTAAGGTAATAGTCCAAAATCGACTCGATGGCTGCTGGCAGTTCACTGACCACCACGGACTCAATCAGTTTTTTGCCAATCGCGAAATCGATCCCAGTACGGCCACCCACCAAGACGTGGTACCCCTCGACCAATTCTTCGCCAACCTCCACTTTGGTCGCGATCAAACCGATGTCACCGATCGCATGCTGCGCACAGCTATGGTGGCAGCCGGTGAAGTGGATGTTGATCGGCTGGTCTAAGTCGAATCGATCCTCGAGGTATTCAGCCAGGATAATAGCGTGTTTCTTGGTATCTGCCGCGGCGAATTTACAACCAGCACTCCCCGTGCATGCGACTATGCCAGCCCGGAAACTCGAAGCCCGCCAATCCAGGCCGAGTTCTGCGATGGCCTGCTGGACAGCCTGCATGTCCTTCGTGGCAATGTCCGGGATAATGAGGTTTTGCCAAACCGTTAAGCGAATCGAACCGCTGCCGAAACGCGCAGCAATCTTGGCAAGTCCGCGGCATTGTTGACTGGTGATCCGTCCTACCGGCAAGACGACTCCAACGTAATACAGTCCAGATTGCTTTTGAGGGTGCACATCCACGTGCGCCCAGCGATCGATGTTGTTCGGTTGAATAAAGCGATCGCTGGCAACCTTCTTTAAGGGACGCTTCAAGTCTTTTTCCACTTCCGTCAAAAACTTCTCAAAGCCCCAAACATCGAGTACGTATTTCAGTCTGGCCTTTTTCCGATCGGTTCGATCACCATGCATGATGAACACCCGTAATATCGCTTCACTAATGGCAACGCACTCATCGGGTTTGGCCAAGACACCCGTGGGGCGAGCAAAGTCGCCGTGGCCGGTAATACCCCCTAAGCCAAGCAGGAAGTAAACGCCAGCCTCCAAGCCATCGCCTGATTCGGTCACTGCGACCGCATGCCAACTGATGTCGTTGGTTTCGGCCAACGAGCTTATGCGGCCCGAACCATCAAACGCAATATTGAATTTGCGAGGCAATCCGTACAATTCAGGCTTGTGCAGAATGTGGTAGTGCAGTTCGCGAGCTAGCGGCAACGTTTCGATCAATTCCGTTTCATCGATACCGCTCAACGTGCTGGCGGTCACGTTGCGAATGTTGTCTGCACCGGCTCCTTGAGTTACGATTCCTAAGTCGCGAAGACCCATTAAGACATTCACAGCATCGCCCGCTTGGATTTCTCGCAATTGGAAATTCGCTCTCGTCGTCACGTCGGCATAACCGCCAGCAAATTGATCGGCCATGTCGGCCAAGCCGCTCAACTGGTCCGAACGCAACACGCCTCCTGGGATGCGCATCCGGCACATGAACGCATTTTGGGCAGGGGCAACGAAGAACAGGCCGTGGTACTTGGTCATGAACACATCAGTCCCTTTCGGGAATTCCCCTTTGGCAGCTCGTTCACCGATTTCAGACCACATGCCGAGCCCACTCTTGTCTCGCTTGGCTTTCTCCTCAGCTACCAGCGTTTTGCCCGCCGTCTCGAAGCGCTGTTGTGCTGCCGCGTGAATCCCAGGCAGATGCGAGCTTGAGGCATTCCCATGGCCTCCGATTTGCACGGAGGTCCCATTGGGCGCTCCATTGGGCGCTCCATTGGTGGCAACTTTGGGAAGAGAAATGCCAGAGCCGCTGAGGACTGGCAGGTTGCGAATTTTTCTCGCAACGTCGTTACCAAGCAATAATCCTTGCAAATAGGCTTGCTGTTCTTGTGAAAAAGATTCGGGTTTGTTCATGATGGCGAACCCCAGTTCTGTTCTTTCCAAGGTCGAATATCCACTGCGCAGTCCTTGTAAGACGGTTGACGAGAGTAAGGGTCTACGTGTTCGAGTGTTAACAGATTGGTCTTGGCGTCGTGCATCGGCATAAAGAGTTGGCCTGGTTGCACCGTGGAGGTTATGGAGGCGCGAACCACCGCTTCACCGCGACGGCTTCGTACGATTACCGATCGGCCAGCCTGAATAGTCAATCGCACCGCATCCGCTGGGTGAATCTCAACATAGGGTTCCGACGGATAGAGCGAACGCAACACGGGGCTCTTCGAAGTCCGAGTTTCGGTATGCCACTGGCTGACAGAACCGCGTCCAGTAAGCAAGACAAAAGGGTAGTCTGCGCATGCGGGTTCTGGCATAGGCTCGGGTTCCGCAAAAACAAATTTGGCTCGACCGTCGCTGTGAAAAAAGAGACCGTCTTCGAAAAGCCTACGCTCTTGCTCGGGCGCACCTAATTGCTTTGCGTCTTCTATCGTCCAAGGCCATTGGATGCCTCCTTGTCGATCCAGCATAGCGTAGTCATCGATGCCGCTAATATCGCAAGGTTGACCGCGGGACAAGGCTTTCATCGATTGGAAAACGTCTTCGGCTTTCTTCCAGTTCGGAAAGAGATGGCCGCAGCCCCACGCGTCCGCAATGAGTCGAAAGATAGAAAAGTCGGATAAGGCTTGTCCCGGTGCCTTCGAGACGCGTTTGATCACTCCAATTCTTCGTTCGCTATTGATGAACGTCCCTTCCTTTTCGCCCCAGCCAGCCGCTGGCAAAACGAGGTCGGCGAGTTGGGCTGTATGAGTGGTTGTGTACATGTCTTGGACGACTAGAAAATCCAGCTTGGAGAGCAGTTCTCGTGCACGTGTGCTTTGAATCCAGGAGTGAGCGGTGTTCGTAGCAATGATCCAAAGTCCTCGGATCTTGCCCGATTCGATGCCACTCACAATTTGGTCGTAGGCCCAACTATTTTGCGTTGGTATTTTCTCAACCGGGATGTTCAATACGCGAGCCACTTTCTCACGATGCACCGGGTTTGCGAAATCGTGGTGCCCCATCAAATTGGTCGTATTGCTAAAGAGGCGTGAGCCCATGGCATTGCATTGACCGGTAATGCTGTTCGCACCGGTTCCTGGCTTGCCAATGTTCCCAGTCATCAAAGCCAAATTGATGATCGCTTGAGCGGTTCGAACTCCTTGATAGGATTGATTGACTCCCATGGTCCACCAAAACGAAGCTCGTTTTGCACCGGCAATGGTTTTGGCAACGCGAGTTAGTTGCTCGGCGGAGATGCCGGTCTCTTCGCAAACCCGTTCGTTCGAGAAGTTTTGCAAATGCAACCGAAACGCATCGAAGCCGCTAGTGTGGTTTTGGATGAAGTGAGAGTCCACTGCACCCAAGTGAATAAGCAGTTTGGCTAATCCATACAGCAGACTCATATCGCTTTTGGGTTTGATAGCCAAGTGCTCGGTTGCGGCCATGGCCGTCTCGGTCTTGCGTGGATCGATCACGATCAAGGCTGGGCTATTCTCATTCTTTAAGACACGCTGCCACAAAATCGGGTGTCCAATGCAAGGATTTGCACCCACGAACACGAGCGCATCGGATTGTTCCAAATCGGCATAGCTGTAGGGGGGAGCGTCGAAGCCAAACGACTCCTTGTAGGCAACCACCGACGTTGCCATGCATTGGCGCGTATTTCCGTCACCATGCAGCATTCCCATCCCAAACTTGGCAAGCGCACCCAAGAAAGCCATCTCTTCGGTTGGGATTTGGCCCGTGCTGATGAATGCGACGGAATCGCTGCCATACTTGCTCTGGATATCTTGGAATCGATTGCAGAACATTTCCACCGCTTCTGGCCATGACGCATTTCGCACTGTGCCATCGGCTCGATTCCGAACGATGGGTGTGGTCGCCCGGTCGTCCGACTGCAGGACTCGCAATGCTTCCCAGCCTTTGGGACATGCCATTCCGAGATTGACTGGATAGTCGGCAGTCGGTGTCAGATTGATCGCTTGGCCATCTTGGATGTGGATCTTGAGGCCGCAGCCGGTGGAGCAATACCCGCATACCATATTCGTGGTCGAATCTGGAATCATTGCGATGGGAAGTGGGCCAAGACCAAAGGTTTTCGGTTCAAGCAGCAGTTGCTCAGTCAGCGGGCCCGTTTTCTGGAAGAGTATTGGAATCATGTGCTGGCTCCCGGCATGCGGCGGTAAACAATCGACGCAAAGTAAAGCCACCGATGGATGGATTGCGAGAAAAGGCTTACGCCGAAGATGGCGAAGGCCACTAGTGGCAAGGCATCGCCCCAATCGATGATGCATAACGACACGGACGCAACCAGTGCAATCAAGTTCAATATCCAAAAGTCTGCCCATGGTCCAGCAAGTTCTCTTCGCAAGAAGCGTCCGCTGCGGGCTGAGAGATTGTGCCATTCGGTGTTTGCTGACTTGCTTTGAAAAAAGTCGACTAGCTTCGGCGTGGCGGCAGCGATGCTGCATAGAACGCCCACGGATGGGAGAAAATTGGTAAACCCATCGACGCAAGCAAAGGCCCCGATGACTCCAAGGCCGATCATCGATAACCCAAAGTCAAGACCGGTTCTTAAGTACCCCCAAAGCTCACGGCGCGTCGCGATGTAGATCATGCCGGTGCACATGACTGCCAGTACACCGATCGCTGCTGCGGAAACGGCCGTAAGGCTATGCAATAGTCGTTGTGAAGGCAGAACCAGTGGAACACCGGTTGCGGTTATGGCCGCACCCATAAAAAGTCCAAACCCTATGGCTTCTCTGCTTAGCCAACTGGTTCTCCAACCAAGGAAGGCTCGAAAGGCAAGCCATGGCCGACCGAGGTGTAGGAGTGCAGCATGAACGCCTACGATTCCGATCGCGGTGGCGAAGGCAGCCGCGAACGAAGAGGATGGGCTCGTCCGTTGGAAATTGGTAGTCGCCAGAACAATCCATATGCCAACACTGGTCTGCGTCAAGACGATCATGGCTACGAGGGGCAGATGTCCCTCGTGTACGGAGTCGACGATCGATTCGCTAGAAAGCAGATCGGCAGTCGCTTCGCGCGGTTGCGTAGTCAGGTACTTAGTCGTTGGCATGGAAATGCGACTGCTGGGGGCCGTTGGGACAAGCGAGGCATTTGTCTTTAAAACTGTTGTGTCCGCGATCACCGTTGCAACGTCGACGATTGCGATTCGGATGGCTTGGTTTGGGCAGGCTTGAACGCAGGCTGGTGCTTGACCGACACCCAGTCGTTGCGAGCACATATCGCATTTGCGAACGATGCCAAGGGTACTGCTGTATTGCGGCACTTCGTAGGGGCACATCATCGTGCAGTACTTGCATCCGAAGCACTGGTCATCGAGATGCCGAACGATCCCGGTGACAGGATCTTTTTCGTAGGCTTGAACAGGGCAACCGTTCAGACAGGCCGGGTCGACACAATGGTGGCATGCGGTAGTGACGTGTTGGACGATGGGCAAAGTCGCACCGCGTTGGCTGGATAGCGTCCCGACTTTTCGCCACGTTTCGGTCTCCTCGAGTCCGTTGAGCGTGTGGCAAGCCACCACGCATGCCTTGCAACCGCTGCAAGCGTCCAAGTCCACTTCAAACGCGTACTGCTGACCGCTTTGAAGCGCCGTCGCTGGCATCAGCGCTTGATAGGTGGCTGACGCGATCGAGTTGGACTCATGCCAATCCGAGAAGCACTCCACCGCGCTCAACTCGCCTTGCTCTTGGAGCAGCAGTTCGAGCAGAGTCGGCTGGGCCAGAGCTGCGTCGGTGGGTAAGAGTTGGATGGACATGTGTGTGTATGATGGCTTTGGTAAAATTGGCGGGCCTTTGGCCCTTTAGGAATCATTTATTTGCTGCATTGCCCAGGCCGTTGGCCTGCGCTAGGTAAACGACTGGCCCTTTGGGCCGAAACTAGGTAAACGACTAGTGCTTTGTTACAACTAAGAATTAGGGTTGGCCGTAGTGGATCTTATGCCGCTTTCTCGGCAGGGTGTTCGAGGAAACGAATGACTTCGTCGCGATAGTGCATGTACTCGGTTGTTTCCATGACCGATTCTCGCCAGCGCGGTCGCTCGAAAGGAATCGAGAGGATTTCGCCGATGGTGGCGGCCGGTCCGTTGGTCATCATGACGATTCGATCGCTGAGCATGACCGCCTCATCCACGTCGTGAGTAACCATCAGGGTGGTGGTTTGGTGCGTGCTCCAGACCTCGAGGAGAACATCTTGCAACTCGATACGGGTTAACGAATCCAGCATTCCAAAAGGCTCATCCAAGAGAAGAACCTTGGGTCTCAAAGCAAACGCCCTCGCGATGCCAACCCGCTGTTGCATTCCTTGACTTAGTTCGGATGGCTTTTTGTTACCTGCCTTGCCAAGCCCGACACGCTTCAACCAGCCTTGAGCTAGCGCAACTCGCTCTGCGTCGGATGCTTTCGGTTGAACTTGTTCCAGGCCGAGGGTGACGTTTTCCAGGGCGGTTAGCCAGGGAAGCAGATTTGGGGATTGAAACACGACGGCGCGATCTGGCCCCGCGCCGACGATCTCATGGTTGTCGAGCACCATGCCACCTCCGTTGAGCTCATGTAAACCTGCCACCATGGAAAGGACTGTACTCTTGCCGCAGCCGCTGTGCCCAATGATCGAAACAAACTCCCCTTCGGCCATGTTCAGAGTGAAATCGCGAACCGCCACGAACAAGCCCTTTTCGGTCTTGAATTCCTTGCGAAGTCGCCAGCACTCGAGGTACTTTTTTTGCATAGAAACGTTAGTGTTCATGTGAGATTCGGATTACGAAACGGCGACAAGTTCTTGAGATTCGCGACGGGCACCTAGGAGCAATTGGATAATGGCTTTTTTCAGAGGCTTGAATGAGGGATGGTGCGCTACCGATTCACGAGTTCGCGGTCGATCGATATCGACAACGTAGGGCTCACCCAGCGTTGAGCCTTGGCCCTTCCCGGGGAGCAAGGGAATCACCCGATCCGCCATCAGGATGGCTTCATCGACATCGTTGGTGATCAAGACCACGGTTCGACGATCTCGCTCCCAGATGCTAACGATCTCGTTTTGCAAGGTTGCACGCGTCAGAGCATCGAGTGCGGAGAGCGGTTCGTCCATGAGTAGAACCTTGGGTTGCGTCGCCAGAGTTCGTGCCAGCGATACGCGTTGACGCATACCACCCGAGAGTTCGTTGGGCTTTTTGTCGATGGCATGCGATAGCTTGACCATCGCGATGTACTTTTCACAGTGAGCGATTTGTTCAGAATGGGACAAGTTTGGGAGCACTTGTTGAACGGCGAACAAGATGTTCTCCAGTACGGACAACCAAGGTAAAAGCGAGTAGTTTTGAAAAACCACGCCTCGATCCGGACCAGGTTGTTTCACCGACTCGCCCCGCATTAGCACTTGGCCAGAGTCAGGCGTTTTCAGGCCGGCCAAAGTAGATATCAAGGTGGTTTTGCCGGTTCCGGAATAGCCAACGATGGCCACGAACTCCCCTTCCTCGACGGACAAGTTCATGTCCTTGATGACTTCGGTACGCTTTAGACCTTTGCCGTACCCCTTGGATACGTTACGCAATTCAAGCAGCGGCATCGGCAGTCTCTTTCTGGATTAAGGTCGGGACTGTTTCATTCGAGAAAGAGGGTGACGATTGGGATCTTAACTGTTGAAACAACCTCATGGCCAGCGAAGGGCAGCTCAGAATGAGAGTTGCATTCTTTTCGAGGACGTTCATCAGTCGGTCTAAAACAAAGCCGACCAGACCGATCACGATCACGGCGGCGATCATCGGTCCGTAAGTGCCAGATTGATATTGGTTGTTGACAAAGGCACCGATGCCGCTTTTGCCGGATAGCATTTCAGCGGCCACGATGACCAGCCAAGCGATCCCAAGGCTCAATCGAAAGCCTGTAAACATGTACGGGATGGTGGCTGGCAGCAGGATGCGAGAAAACAGTTTCAGGGAAGACAATCGCAGAACTTTGGCCACGTTGAGGTAGTCTTGAGGGATGGCTCGGACGCCGACTGCGGTGTTGAGAATGGTTGGCCAAATGGAACACATCGCAATCGTAAAGATGCACTGCAACTGTGTCGCATCGATCTCTTTGTTGTGACGCCGGATCGCGATCACAATGAGTCCAGCCAGTGGGAACCAAGCCAGCGGCGAAATCGGACGCAGGATTTGAAAAATCGGATCGAACATGCGTGAGAAACGATAACTCCCCCCTAGCAAGAATCCGATGGGAACGGCGGCCAAGATGGCCATTCCATATCCCATCGCAACCAGCTTCAACGATCGCCAGATCTCAAGCCCGATACCATCGAATCCCTCCGCATCGTTGTGCGAAAAGGGACTTGCGAAGTACTTTGCGCTATCTGTCCAAGTGGTGATGGGCGAAGGGAAATCGCTCGAACTGGTGCTGGCGTCCCATGTCGCCCAAGATAGAAAGCACCATAAGAGCAAACAAATCGCGATGCCGATGGACGGCAAGGCAACATTGTCAACGAACATCTTTTTTAGTTTGATGGAATTCATGGGCGCCGCAGGGCGGTGGAGTGGTGAAGTGGTGAAGTGGTGAAGTGGTGAAGTGGTGGAGTGGTGGAGTGGTGGAGTGGTGGAGTGGGAGGGTGGCCTGATGAAATCGCAGCCAATAGTTGAACTAACGGCGTCAAAACAAGCCCGACGCGTAAGCGAGGGATGATTCCGACCCCTCGCTTACGCGTCGGGCTTGTATTTTCATCGGCCCAGTGGGAGGGTGAGGCTCCTGCCCAACCAGCTCGGCAGGAGCCTCACTCTCCCGTTGTTTTTCAATCGATTAACTTGGCAAAGATGTTCGCAGGAGAGGCCGCATCCTCCCGTTGTTTTAAAATTCAAAGATGTTCACGGCGGGGACCGCCGTGCCACACTTAGCCTTTTAGGTTTTTGATGGCGAAGGCTTTGGCGTAGGCTTCCATGTCGGAGGCGGGGTCGAAGGTGACACCGTCCATCATCGTCCACGGCTTGCTGTCGGCTCCGCCGTGCGAATAGCCAATTTCTTTCATGGCTTCTTCGTAGATGCTTGGTTGCATCACCTTCTTCGCGATGCCTTCGTAGTCCGGAGCGCCCTCGACCATGCCCCATCGTCGCAATTGAGTCATCCACCACTTGGCGTAGGCCAACTGCGGGTAATTGCAATTGCGGGAACTGAAAATCATGTAATTTGGATCTTCTTTTTTACGACCATCGCCGTAATCGAGTTTTCCTATCAGTCGACCAAGAATCTGGTCCTTGTTGCATTTGATGTAGTTATCTCGGGAAACGACGTCGCATAGTTCAGATCGATTCTTGAGATCGTCAAGCCATACGCTGGCCTCATGAACTGCCTTGAGCACTGCTTTGACTGTCTTGGGATTTTTGTCCGCGAACGCGGCGGTGAAGGCGCAAACCTTTTCCGGGTGGTCGTTCCAAATTTCCTGGGTAGCGACCGAAGTGAATCCGACTTTTTCAGCAATCGCACGAGCGTTCCAAGGTTCGCCGACACAGAATCCATCCATCTTTCCTATCTTCATGTTTTGGACCATCTGAGGAGGTGGAACGGTAATCAATTCAATGTCTTTGTCTGGATTGATACCACCGGCGGCTAAGTAATAGCGGAGCCACATGGCATGCGTACCAGGCGGAAACGTCATGGCAAAGGTTGGCTTGCCCCCCTTCTTGTTCGAAGCATCGATAAGTGGCTTCAAGGCTTTTGGATCTCCAGCGACTTTGCCTTTCCAATCCGTTTTCAGGGTGATTGCTTGACCATTGCGATTGAGAATCCAGGGAACGATCATTGGGAAAGGCTTGGAATTTCCAAGCCCCATCGTGCTTGCGATCGGCATCCCCAGGAGCATGTGGGTGCAATCGATATCCCCTTTGATGAGTGAGTCGCGAACGGCCGCCCAATTGGCAGGCTTAACGGGTTCGGAGATGATGCCGTACTTCTTGAAAAAACCCTTTTCGTGGGCGATTGCCAACGGTGAGCAGTCGGTTAACGCGATAAAGCCGAAACTGACTTTTGCCTGCTCAGGTGCATCGGAGGCATAGACGGCAGGCATAAACGCTGGGAACTGAGACACGCTTGCAACCGTACCGCAGGTCAAAGCGGATGCCAGAATCTGGCGACGGGTGGTTTTCGGCGTACTGAAGTGCATTAGGAGTATTCCAACAATAAAACTGAGACCGGGAATTGAGTGCGACCGGGTGGTGGATCGAAAAGTGCCAAACCCGACTACACTCCTTACAATGCATCTAGAGGGCCAAAGAAATAAGCGGCCACTGGGAGTTTCCACCGAACCGGATGGCGAACGAAAACCGGTCCGCCTACGAACCGTTCACTGTGTCGCTCTGACTGCCCTTAAGGAATTTTCGGCACTCCTCAACAAAAATCCGGGTGCTTGCTTTCGAGGCATTACCTTCGATCGACTGCAGGCATTCGCACAACTAACCAACATTCCACAATACGTCCGTCAGCAGCCAAATGAGCATTTTATGCTCAACTTTGGGTTTCGCTTGGATGCAGGTTGGACTATAGTCACGGTCATGTCAGGAGGACTGATTGGTCGGCATTTGTTGCCGTACCGTTTAGCGGGTGCCTCTCCCAGCCGCTTCAGTTCTTGGTCGTAGCAGCCTGAACGATTTTAGGCGAACTGCGGTTATGCATTTACCGGGAGGGCGAGGCTCCTGCCGAGCCAAAGCCAAGCTCGGCAGGAGCGTCGCTCTCCCACATGATGATTCGGCAGGTAGATTTAAATCTGCCGCTGGCCTGATCACCTATCACTAAAGGAGGCCCGATGTCCAGTTCTAAGGCAGATCGCGCACGACTGCTGATCGTCGACGACGATTTGGGGATGCATACGCTCGTTCGTGATTTGTTCGCCGACAAGTCGATGAATGTTCTTTCCGCCACAACGCTTGCAGAAGGATTGAAGCTCGCATCTCAGCAGCGCATTGATGTCGTATTGCTGGATCATTTGCTGCCTGATGGCCAAGGCATCGACCACATCTCTGAATTCATTGCACACGATCGATTGCTTCCCATACTCTACATAACGGCTCAAGCGGGTTCCAAGACGGCAATTGAGGCGATCAAGCGGGGTGCCTTTGAATACCTTTCAAAACCTATCGATTTCAAACTACTTCTGCAACGTGTTACCGAAGCCATCGAGTACCGACATTTAACCAGATTACCGGTCTTGGTGGACATAGCCTCGAACAAGGAATCCGAGAGTGATGTTTTGGTCGGAAGATGCAGGGGCATGCAAGAGGTCTACAAAAGTATCGGACGACTGTCCAATCTCCGATCTCCCATCTTAATAGAAGGAGAGGTTGGCACGGGCAAAGAAATGATAGCGCGAGCTATCCATCAAAATGGAAGCCATGCGTCCGGTGGTTTTCGCAAAATTTCATGCAACGAGTTTGACGACTCACAAATGCAAATCGAATTATTTGGAAGAATTCATTCCAATACCCTTGCTCCAGAGGAGCCGCCATCGGACAGACCATCCGCGAAAAGAATACCAGCCCTGCTGGATTGCGACGGTGGAACGCTGATGATTGATGACGTCGACAACTTGTCGGTGGCCAGCCAATCCCGACTATTGCGATTTTTCCAAAGCAATTCGATCGATGGGATTGCGGCAGACACACGAGTCATCCTTGCAACGTCATCGCCTATTCGTGAATTGGTTCAGTCCGGAAGAATCCGTAACGACCTTTTTTATTTCTTAAGTCCCTTCGTTATCCGTGTTCCAGCCTTGCGAGATCGTCGCGAGGATCTGGAACTGCTGGTATCGCACTTCATCCAACGAATAGCCCATGTGTCTTCGGCGCAACAGGGGCAAGGTCCGCCAAGAGTCAGCAGCGCAGCCCTGCAGTTACTGAAAGAATATGACTGGCCAGGTAATATCGCCGAGTTGAAGAGCGTGGTGCAGGGCGTTCTGACCGAATCTAGAGGTGCCATTCTAGCTACCGATGCCCTGAGGCGCTTTCTGCAAGCAAGCTCCTCAACCGATTCCCACTCAGATGCCAAGCTAACGGACTCTCAAACAACTCCGGTTGCAGTCCAGGCGACATCGACGCACAAAGTCGAAGTCGGACCTGCCTGGGACTTGCAAGCCTTCGTGGATGAGCAGGTCGCACTTGGTACCGAGCGGTTATACGAACAAGCCGTTGAGCGTCTAGACTCACAACTTTTGAACCTGGTCTTGCAGCATACCAGCGGCAATCGAGTGAAGGCGGCCAAATTGCTTGGAATCACCAGAACAAGTTTACGCAGAAAGATGAATAGCGGTCTGCTGACAGAATTGGACACGGATTCGTCGGACGACTTGAGACCCGGCGACGAACATGATTGAGTCCTCCCCTCCCAAAACTGCGACTTTGGCTAGGCGGCTGACCATTCTTTACATGACTGCCCTTGGGACGATTGCGTTATTGACCATCATCGGGCAGCTAGTTGTTCAACAGGCAATCATTCAACTCGAAGGGGACTCGCGTATCGTCAACATTGCCGGGCGTCAACGCATGCTCAGTCAACGATTGACGCGACTGACGCTCGAATTGACAACTTTAGGGCGACCATCACACACGAATCCGTCGGATCCAATGGATCGCGATTCCATTCAAATTTCGCAGGCCGAATTGGCCACCATGATGGAAAGGGAATTGGAAACCTGGACCATCAACAACGAAGGACTGCAGTATGGATCTGAGGTGTTGCAATTGCCGGGCAAGAATAGCGAATCGGTTTCGGTGCTTTTCAAGAACTTGACTCCCCATTTCGAAGCATTGCGAAAGACCATTGAATCCGTTTTGGTTAGATTCTCCAGCACCAATGAAGCAGTTCTTGACTTGGATGCTCGTAGGGAATTGAGTTTTCATAGCGATGCCTTTCTAGCTGGAATGGACAACATCGTAGCGCGAATCGAACAGGAGGCCAGAGACCGCGTCAATCGCTTGCGATGGATTGAGAGGGTGTTGTTGTTCGCAACCATGTTAGTGCTCCTGGCAGAGGGGCTCTTTGTTTTTTCGCCAGCGGTCGCGTCGCTCAGTCGATCACTGACCCAACTGCATGGCATCTCCGATGAATTGAAGAAGGCAAAAGTGACGGCCGAGAAAGCCAATATGGCCAAGACAGACTTCTTGACAAGAGTGAGTCATGAGCTCCGAACTCCGCTCCATGCCATCCTTGGTATGTTGGGATTGGTAGAACAAAGCAAATTGCAAAGGGATCAGAGAACTAAAATTCGTTTGGCCAATGAAGCCGCGACTTCGCTACTGTCCCTTGTAGATGATCTGTTGGATGTTGCGAGCATTGAGCAAGGAAAAGAAATCGTTCTGCATCCCGTGGCGGTAAACATTCGCGGTCTGATCACCAGCATTGCAGAGGTGATGAGGCCAATGGCTAGTCAAAAAGGACTTCGGTTCCAATTGACACTGGCCGATGCATTGCCGCCGACCGTGACTGTGGAAGCAAATAGATTGCGACAAGTCTTGACGAATCTGCTACAGAACGCGATTCGCTACACGTCTCACGGTCATGTCCGTTGCATTGTGGATACGCAGACCGAAGCCAGTCAATTGAATCTACGAATGGTGGTCGAAGACACTGGTGTTGGCTTATCCACCGAACGCCAAGACCATATTTTCGAGAGCTTCAATCGTGGTAATCACAAGGATGCGTCGAACGCATTCGGTCGTGGAATGAATTTGGGGCTATCGATCACACAAGCCCTGGTGAAGAAACTCAATGGTTCCATTAGCTTGACGAGCGTGGTTGGCAAAGGCAGCCGATTTACTGTCGTGCTCCCCATCCAGCCTGCACCCGAGGACGAAAGGACCACGGACGAAAGGACCACAGCATCGATTGCAAATCCTGTGGATCGAATGCCCCGCAATTTGGCTGGAGCAATTGCATCCAAGCCAACGGCGTTGATTGTCGACGACGCGCGCACCAACTTGCTCGTGATGCAGTCCTATTTGAAACATCTTGGTTACAGGACTATGTCGGTCTCCAGCTTAAACGAATCCGTACGCAGAGCTCGCAAACATCATTTCGACTTCGTTCTCATTGATAGGCAACTACCGGATGGCGACGGCTTGGACTTTCCGAAAATGCTCGGAACAACCGTGTTTGAAAAGACAGAGACAGATTTGCGGCTCCGTCTTGCGTCAACCAAGATCATCTTGGTCACAGCCGAGATTCATTTGCAGCCAAACGGCGATGGCCCCTTGGCTCCGTTTGCAAGCGTGTTGTACAAACCTGTATCGCTAATTCAGTTGAAACAAGCCATCGAAACCGCGAGCCAAGGCAGTGGTTCGTGTGGTTCATCGCAATCAGACATCGACGAGGTCGGTTTCAAGGCGCTCAGAAAGAAGCTGGCTCGTCACTTTATCGAAACGCTTCCTGGCGAGATTGCTTCGATCAAAGACCTGATTGAAAAATGCGATTATAGTGGTGTGGCTTTTGTCGCGCATCGCCTAATTGGCGGCGCAGGGAACGCGGACTTGGTTTCAATAGCAAAACTTGGTGAGCAACTCCAAGAGGCCGCAATGCAGGAAAAAAGACTCGCGATAGATGAGGTGTTAGCGAAACTCGATTCAAGCTTGCAACATGCTTAACCAAAAGCACTTTCACGGATAGATTGTGATTTTATTCGGACAGTGCAAAACATTGTCGCCTTTTGCTCCGCAAAAGTGCGCCTCGTTAGCCCGGATTATTCATTAGCCGTTTGACGCTAGCCACGGTTGTCCGCTCCGCCATAACCAGAAGCTAACGCCTTTCGGCTGATCATTAAATCTCCGGTGAATAATCCGGGTTAGCGCACTTTCGCGGAGCGAAAGGCGACAATGGACCACCTAGCGTGCCCTGCGAATCCATTGCTTGAATGCCAAATAAGTCATGCTGGCGATGGCCAAAGCACTGATGGTGATCGTCCAATTGGTTCGGATGCCGATTTCGCTACCTCTTCAAAATGTTGAACTAGGCCCTTGGTCTTTTCATCGCCATAGCAAATGACCCGCTGCATCACTTTGAGCTGGTAGTTTAGCTCCTCCTTTAAATTCTTCGAAGGGTCACTCCATCGTGCCCAAATGGCCGACACGATTTGGTCGATCACCAGTCCAACAATGACACCAATGCCCAGCGTTACCCATCCCGACGCCGCCCCCGTTCCTAGGATGCCAGCCGATACGCCTAAGCGGACCGCTACCTGTGTCAACACTTCGCCAACTATAATCGAGACCAACTGCGAACTGATATTGGATTGTAAATCGGAGCCTTTGGTAACGATTGTGTTTTCGAAATACTCCGAGAATCCAGGCTTCGTGGGCTTTGAAGTAGAAAAAACCCCGAAAGAGATACAACCAACAACGCAACCACCAAGGACATAGCAGCGAGTGGTTTCACGGGTTGCTCCCTTGATTGAAAAATCAAATGGCTTATTAGGTTGTCATGAAAAACACTCTACGGCTTTTTACCCAAAGCAAGAATGTCGTCGATGTTTATCGAAAGTCCATCGAGCAGTAGGCTTCGGGCTGTTTCACCAGCGCGGCATTCCTCGAATACTCGATACTCGGATCCATCCAGCGTGAGAACGGTCAAGATTGATTGCTCTGGATCGACGATCCAATACTCTGAGATCCCGGCTTTGGCGTAGTCCAAACGTTTGTCGATATAATCCCGCTTTCTCGCGTCGGCTCCCTCACTCACGACTTCCACTGCCAAATCAACTTTTTCTGGGTAACCAGACAGGTCAGTCGGGATATTTTCCGAGCGAACGTAAAGTAGGTCCGGTTCGCGTACAGTGCCAGCAAACAGCTTGGCTGGCAGGGGAGCAAATAGCACAACACCTCCCGTATTGTGGATTAGCAGAAATCGCTTTATTTCAGTGAGCAAAAAATCAACTATCAACTGATGCAACCATGTCGGCATAGGAAGTATCTCCAATCTTCCATCGACCAACTCGGCCATTTGGTTCGTGTGAATGCGGAAGTAATCCGCTTCACTCCATTGCCCTTGTAGGGGAAAAAACTGCGATACTTCCCAAGCTGGTTCGCCCGTTTTTGATGGGATTATCGGTTGTACACGTGAATTCATTATTTCGAGTCCAGAACCGTCTAGTCTAACCTGATAATCGCGGGCCAGCACTCAAAGTCGCTGGGCACATTGTACAATAGTTTTCCATCGAGTCCTATTGAATTATGCGAGACCCCGCAATGTACGTGAAAAATGAAAGAACAAGTACAAATGGCGATTTTGATTAAGAGGCATTGGAAACGACTTGCAACCGCAACATTCCTATCCATTCTAGTCCAAACACCCGTTTCTAACGCCCAATTGGATGCCATCGCAATCACCCCCGATGTCGTCTACGGGCACAAGGATGGGATGGCCATGACCTTCGACGTTTTCCGTCCTAAGGAGAACGCCAATGGAATTGGGATTTTGTTCATGGTCAGCGGCGGATGGGTATCGACTTGGATGGAACCCAAACAGAGCATTCCAATGTTCAAGCATTTGTTGGACCGCGGCTACACCGTCATTGCGGTTCGGCACGGCAGCAGCCCTCGCTATCTTGTGCCTGAATGCGTTAGCGACGTCCAACTGGCCCTCGACTTCATTTCCAAGCATGCCTCTGACTGGCAAATTGATCCGAAGCGACTGGGTGTATTCGGTTTCAGCGCGGGCGGGCATCTTTCGCTGATGCTCGGTACGGTCGGTGGGACCAAGAAAGGCTCAAATGATGTCGCCCGGGTCGCAGCGGTCGTGGCCGTCTTTCCACCAACGGATCTTGCGCCGTATGTTGATCCCAAGAGCCCGTTGCGAGAACAATTCCCGGCGCTCAAGTTTGAGCCATCCAGATCGGACACTTATTCGCCACTCATGCAAGTGACAGCCGACGACGCACCGACTTTGCTATACCACGGCGACAAGGACGAGCTGGTACCGCTTTGGCACAGCGAAAAAATTCAAAAAGCCTTTGAAGCTGTCAAGGTGGACAGCACGTTGGTCGTCATTCCAGGCGCTGCCCACGGCTTCAACGAAGATGGCAATCGACGATTGTCCAAGGACATGGGGGATTGGTTCGATCAACACCTGATCTCATTTAGAAAGTAAAGCAACTCCTATGAAAGAACCAACAAAAGCTGCGACTGCGGCAGTTCACTGACGTTGGGCCATGATCGAACCAAGTCGACCTCGAATGGCAATACCCGCAAACGTACGGTCATTTGCGGCTTCGCAAATCCGAATGGAATGTTGCTCGGCGAAAGTCGTGACTATCAAAAAAGAACTTGGAATCTTGGCGGCGTAAAATCCAGGCATCGTTCCAACCTTGCGGCAAGTCGATCTCCATTCCTCCATTCCTCCATTCCTCCATTCCTCCATTGCGTTCATCGAACGCTTTTTCCGCAGCATCAAAACCGAATGCTTGCGCAAGATGATCTTCTTTGGGGAAGGCTCGCTTCGCAGTACCGTTGAAAAATACGTCGACTACTATCATTCTCATCGCAACCACCAAGGCCTGAAAAACCTTCGAATCGACCTACCACCGGACGAGCCGATCGCAGGCGAGATCCACTGTGAGCATGAGCTAGGTGGGCTTCTTAAGCACTACCATCGACGTGCAGCGTAGCGATTTCGTTGCAAAGACTCGAACGCTGTTCTGAATCAACTGTTTCGATGACTGCGCATGGAGCGAAATTACGAACCAATTGTGTAAA
>JANPNA010000070.1:0-3421 GCA_031427235.1 Pirellula sp. | reverse complement strand
GAATCGAGCTACGGGTTTCGACCGAAACGCTCTGCTCATGGAGCAGCTAAGCAAGTGCAACGCACGATACGTCGCGGATACCAATATGCAGTCGATATGGATCTTTCGAAGTTCTTCGATAGATGCCAGCACGATGTCATCATGGCACGTGTTGCACGCAAAGTCGACGACAAGCAGGTGCTGAAGCTGATCGGACGCTACTTGCGAGCGGGCGTGATAGTCGAAGGAGTGTTTCAACCAACAACCGAAGGGACACCGCAAGGCGGGCCAGCATCACCACTCTTGGCCAACATCTTGTTAGATGATCTGGATAAAGAGCTGGGGAAACGAGGTCTGCCGTTCGTGCGCTACGCGGACGACTTTGTGATCTTTACGAAGTCTCGTCGCAGTGCCGAGCGTGTGTTCTCCTCGATTACTCGTTATCTGACTACCCACCTTCGCTTGGTGGTAAACCTTGAGAAGAGTCGCATCGTCCCGAGCAGTGAAGTCGAGTACCTCGGCTTCGTGTTTCGCGGTTCCCGAGCGACGATCAACGTGTCGGACAAATCCATCGTTCGCTTCAAGCAACGCATCCGCGAGATAACCGGCAGAAGCCGTGGAATTTCAATGGACCGCAGGCTTGGCGAATTGCAGCGGTTCGTCCGCGGCTGGATGGGCTACTTTGGATTGGCATGACGAATGCGTGGTTGCAAGCTCAAGGGGTATTGAGTTTAAAGACACTCTGGGCCGAGCTTGCTCAGCTTCGTTGAACCGCCGTCATGGTACAGGATGTAGAATTCATTGTCACGAAGCCAAGATGAGAAAACTGACCAAGTTCTCATTTCCGCAAAAAGCAGAAGATAAACACCCCCGACAATAATGAGGATGCTAGCAATCACGTCGCGAAAAAACTGAATCTGTGTTTTGTTGTGGCGACGCATGGCGCGGACGTACTCGCTTTCAGTGATCGTGAATGTTGTTTCAATCGCGTCCACACACCACGCCCTTCTTTCGACGAAAGACCGCATTCATCGAGTCGCCGGGGTAGAGCCACCATCAGGAAGCGGCTGATCGGCGACTTCGATGCAATGCTTTGTTCGTCGATCCGTTCGATCAACAGGTTTGCGTTTGAATCTCGATTGATATTTTGCGTAGTGGTCGACCAAGCCTCCGAGATCCGGCCCAATCTCGTCGGAGATAAGTTTTCGAACACGGCGGACTTCGTCAATTACTGGGTCAGTCATCTTTGTTACCATTTCCAATGAGCTCAAGCGGTGTCACGAGCTTTGGCACCGACAATCCAAGTATACCATTTATACGAGCGATGTTGTCAAATTTGTTAGCGTTGGCCAAGTGTTTGCAGTTCCATGTCACGAGAAAATCGCATCCATAGTAAGATGCAAGCGCTAGATGCAAGGCGTCGCCCGATGGATCAGCCGGCATCAAAAGACGTTCGATGTATTCTTGGACAATCTCGCGAATCTCGTCAATGATCGGAACCGGTGACAACCCGGCGATAAGTTCCATCGCATCTTCTCGACCTGGAAAGCTCCCTCGTTCGAGTTCTTCGAGAACGGCGGAGGAAGTCACCAATTCATCGATTTGATTTGACGCGTCAAACCACTCACGCGTCCATAGACGGCGTGACACCATCGTGGGTTCTGTTCGCACCTCAAAGTAGAAGCTTGGAATCGTCGTTTCAACGTAAATTCGACTCATCGCATTCCTTCTCGATTCGACGAAAGAATCCATGTAAGTCCTGGGTTTGAGGAGGGGGGCCTTTCGAATAAAATCTGGCGACCCTTACCCGTGATGCTGACAAGCGAATGTCAGTCACAAAATTTCCAACCCCAAACCCATGGAACAACAAACATGATGATTCTCGCTCTCGACCTAAGTAAGTTCAATACCATGTGCTGCTTTTTTGACACCGAAACTCGGAAACACACCTTTCTTAACGCCGCAACCGATCGGAATTACCTCACCACCGTCTTCAAGAAACACAAAATCGACCTCGTTGTCATGGAAGCTTGCGGTCCCTCAAGTACCGAAAGACACTCGACTACCGTGTCAACAAAACCAAATGCACCATCCGTGCTTGGTTCGTCAACCATGGTATCTCGATCGAGATGGGCGAGAAAGCTTGGCACTCAGGCCGTGAGTACATTAACTCATTTCGTAAACCGATGATCGATTGCCAGCCGACCATTCCCAGCGTAGGGCCGCGAACAGCCGAGATCCTGGTCGCTTGTATCGACGATCCCCATCGCTTCGAGAACGGTCGCCAAGTCTCAGCCTACTTTGGTCTCGTTCCTCGCCAATTCCAATCTGGTGAAACTGACCGCAATGGCCGCATCACCAAGAGAGGCAACCCATTGGCTCGGACCATTCTCGTGGAGTGTGCTTGGGCTTCGCTGAGATACAACCCATGGGCCAAAGGGATCACTGCGCAAAGACATCGTAGAACGAATAGGCCTTGTTCGCCTTTTTAGAACCAAGTTACGAGGACAACCAGCATTTTGGTCTGATGCATTGACATCGACGAACGAATCGGACCTCGGAGCCAATTACACACTTCATTCCTTTAACCATCCGTACAAAAAAACCGAGTTCACACCTCGAATAGTCGCCTAATCAAACATCCTTGACTTGAATCCGATCGTGCGCGAGAGACAGTAGCTAAATCGACGTTGCGAAGCGAACTGCTGCGCCAGCAACTTGAGGCCAATATAAACTCATACCAAAGGCCTTTGCTCGCATCCCATAAGACAACAAATGGGTTCGAGCAGACTATCGCAGTGAGTCAGCACCTAAAAGAAAAAACCTATGAGTTAACTCAAGAAACAAATTTTGAAAAATAGTGGCGACCGTCACTTGCCAATCAAGGACTTCATAGTCGACCGCGATCACCCAGCGGCGGGAGTAGAAGTATCCATTCCAGAAACGGCCGATCCGCCGCTTGGGTGCATCGATTTGTTCGGACTCTTCTGCCGGTTCTTTAGCCGATCTCCCAGCAAGTGTTCACGTGAACGGATGTCGGCAAAGATTCTAGATACGTCGTATCCAAAGTTTGCGGCGAGTCGATCTCGAACCACATGCGTCTCCTCTACTATCGGGTCATTTGTCATCGTTCAGTTCCTCCAAGAGTTCCTCCGGCGTACAGATGGTAGGCATTTGGTATCCAGCATTTTTGCATATGACTGCAATTCTTTTTGCGATCTGTGCGTTTGCCAAATGTTTGCAGTTCCAAGTCAATAAGTATTGTACGTTATGGACCGTGGCGACGGCAATATGCGCAGCGTCTCGAACAGCCTTTGGTGGCAACACCCTCGAATTCATGATGGATTCAGTGAGTTTTTCCGCATCAACCGTTACAGTCAATGAGTCGAGAGTTCCAGCAACAGCAAGACGTTTGCGAATCTCAGTTGGATCGCCTGCAGAA
>JANPNA010000069.1:0-3816 GCA_031427235.1 Pirellula sp. | reverse complement strand
ATTTCATTTGGAGATAAGCTCACGCATCACCCCCTTTGCTGGCCACAGCACGAGGGGCCGCCATTGCCGCAACAATCGGCAAAACAATGTCTGTACGAAACAGCCATCGATTCCCGGCACGCAACGCCGGTATCTCACCCGCCACCGCTCTCTCTTTCAGCCACTTGCTCGGCACTCCCAGCCGAGCAGCCATTCTTCGAAGGGGCAACAACTCAGCCACAATGTCACTTCCATTCATCGCCAATACTCCCATCGCTCAGGTAGTTAGTCAGCCACATTGGCTAACACGATGGCAGTATGTAGAGCTCCCTGGGGAATAAATGGGTGAAGAGTGTGTATTTAGTGGGGGACGGGATTTTCATTTGGGATTAACTAAACCCCATTTACCCCTTACTTGCTTTCCCTTGGTGTCCACTTCTCTAACAACAATGGAGTCTAGTTGAGCATCTCGAACGATATGCCGAACATCGGATTCGAATTCACCTTCTGTTTTCAAATACTCTTCATGAAGGTAAGGAAAACCACGTTCGAACGAATCAACCAAAAGCTTCACTAATCGGGCAGACGTTGGGGACAGTGAGTGAAGTACTCCTCCCCATCGCAATGTTAGTCCATCTGGCGATAGACCATCCATCAGACCGATGGTTTGGTCGGGTATTACTACCGTCGCAGCAGGCTTAGCCGTTGACGCTTCCGAGGTGCTGATGTGGTTTAAATGCGTTCCATTACTAAACAAGATTTTTTTCTTAACCAAATATGGAACCAAGGCCTGCAAACTCGGATATTTTTCCAATAGATTGAGCCAATGCTCCGATCTGACGAACCCCCAGTTAGCCAATACATCGACAACCTTTCGCAATGTGTCTTCACCCTCGAGACCGAGCGAATCCATGGTTCGAGGTCCTACGTATTCCAACTCGAAATTCAGAAAATCCTGCAGGTCTGGGATTCGATGACGAACTTGACGCGTCTTTGCTTGGTTGCGAAGTACGATCCATTCGCCTTTGTGCTTCGCTAATAATTTCTGGACAAGGATTTCTTCCCAGTCGTCTGGAGTATTCCCCGATGGGAAAACGACTCCATCGGTTGTACCTGCGAATCCTGCGACCGGTTCTAGGTCCTCAAGGTCGATTGACTCGCCGTATTGCATCCTTGGGCCGTTGAATGGCCATTGCATATCAAACCAAGGCACTTTTGTGTCACCTAGCCATACGATGTCGAATTTGCTCAATGCATTCGGGTTGAAACTTGACATACTCTGTGTCTTACAATTTCCCTACGGCTGGGCAAGGTGTGTACAGGACCCCGGTGAAATTCAAAACCTGCAAAAAGGGTCGGGGTGCCTATCTTATCGAATGTTTTTATCCCGAATCACTTTGTAGCAATATTTTTGGTCGTAATTGGCGCAACGTGTCTGAGTCGTGCGGTACCGTCTAGACTAAAACGCCCTCGCCCCAACATTTGTCAGCCTACGGCAAGACCGCCAGTGATTGCGGACATGGCTAGGCTGCAAATGGTGATCGGATGCCGCCCCGGCGAACTCTGTGCGATTAAGCCCTCGATGGTGGAGCGTTCGGAGTCGGTATGGGAAATCCATTTGGGCAAACACAAAACAGCCTACCGCGGAAAACAGAGGACGATTTATGTGGGGCCGAAGGGCCAAGCGATACTAAATCCGTATCTAGACCGCGATCCGGACATGTTTTGTTTTCGCCCTAGGGACTCAATCCACAGACGGAGAACCGAGCATCGCAAAACTCCACTGAATCAAGGGAATGCTGTCGGTCGCTTTGATCGACGCTTGCAACGTTTGACGGCTCTTGATCATAAAACCCAAGTAATCCGTGCGTGCTCGGGCTGCTAACGGTGATGTTGTCGCCACCGTCCGACCAATTAAAAACGGTTGCGGATTTTCCCTCTCCTGCGCGAGCGTCCGCGCGAGGCAATATCGCCCACTTCGCTGTTTCGTTTTGTCTTGTTGCAAAAGCTATCATCCCTGTATTGTAACCAACTCGCTCGCACCGCACCGCAAGTTGGCTACCTTTCATTTTGCCTTTCAAAGGTTATTTCAAAAAACTATTGACCCTGCTCATCCGGACTGCCCGGACCGCCCGCTTTCGGTGGCAGTTTCGGCTTGTCGGCCTTCGATGGGCCTTTCGATTTGGCATCCGGTTTGGCATCAGCCTTGTCATCGGGCTTGGCATCCGGCTTGGCATCCGGCTTGGCATCCGGTTTGACGTTCGGTTTGACGTTCGGTTTGGCATCAGCCATCGCATCCGGCTTGACGTCGGGTTTGACGTCGGGTTTGGCAGGGTGCGTGGCGTCGTGCACTTGCCGGAGCCGCTCTAGCGTGATGTGGGTGTAGATCTGCGTCGTATTGAGGCTCTCGTGCCCCAGCAGCGTCTGCAGGCTCCTCAAATCGGCCCCATTCTCCAACATCAACGTCGCCGCCGTATGACGAAGGATATGGCAACTTCCAGGCTTGTTGATCCCGGCCGCTTCGATGTACTCTCGAACTAACGCCGAAAGAACCTCCGGACGCATGGCGCCACCCGTGTTGCTCAAGATCAATCGATTCGTTGCAGCAGGTAAATGCTTGCGACGTCGCTTGCTGCCGTTGCCTGCCTCGAGCCAAGGCCGAACGTCCTGCAAGTATTTTTCTAACCACTCGATCGCTCGTACACCGATCGGAACGACTCGATCTTTGTGCCCCTTCCCTTGGCGTATCACCAATAATCGCCGCGGACGATCGATATCGTAATGCGTCAACTTCAACAGTTCGCTCCGACGCATGGCTGTCGAATACAAGACTTCCAAAATGGCTCGGTCTCGTATTCCTAAGTGAGTCGTGACGTCTGTTCGGTTGATCAGCCGCTCGACTTCGACTATCGAAAGGTACGACGACGGGAGTCGTTTCTCTTCCTTGGGCAGTTCGATCCCAATGGCAGGATTGAACGGTAGAAACTTGTTTAAGCAGGCCCATTGGCACCAATGGGCTACGGCGGTTAGATACGAAGATTGGGTGGCGAAGCGCAGCGGCTTGCGTGTGCGAAGATTGCCCAGATGGAACAGGCTTCGCTGATAAGCGTTGACGCTATCGACGGTCACTTCAGCAAACGAATCGATGCTACGAGCACGCAGCCAACGCACGAATCGGCCGAGCGAATTGTGACGACGCACGATCGTGGCCTCGGACCAGTTTTTCACACGCAGGTCGTTGAAATAGCGGTCCCTAAGGACTTCAAAGGATGGAAACGGAATGGACATGAAACGAAATCTCCTGAAAAGAAACGGGGAAACAAACAACGGAAAACGATTGATCGGGAGGGTGAGGCCACTGCCGAACCGATGCGGGGCCAAGATCCAGTGGTGTGGACTCGATGAGCGAAATGGCGCTCACTGGAAAAAGCTTGAGTCCGAGCGTATGCGGCGTTTAGCTCGGCAGGAGCCTCGCTCTCCCACTGACCACTGACAACTGACAACTGACAACCGACCACTGACAACCGACCACTGACCACTGACCACTGACCACTGAAAACTGAAAACTGAAAACTGAAAACTGAAAACTGAAAACTAGACCTATGCCTATGACCTACGGCACCTAAAAGAAAAAGTGGAGCTTGCACCGTTTTTGGTCGGCGCACAGAAACTCGCACTTAAGACGTTGTGCGGTATGACGTTGAAGCAATCACAACCCATGCACAACCGATGCTCGAAGCATGCTCGAACGATGCTCGAAGTTCGTGTTTGGATGCTCGAAGTGGGGTTTTAGATGCTCGAAGTGGCAGGTTCGAGCTCGCATAAGCCCATGACAAA
>JANPNA010000068.1:0-12555 GCA_031427235.1 Pirellula sp. | reverse complement strand
GAAACAATCGGAGTACATTCAAGGAATGGTTAACTTGGTCGAAATCGACTTGTTGCGGTGTGGTGAATTTGTTTTGGCGATGCCGGAGGGAGAGTGGCCGCTGGTCCATCAAGCACCTTACAAAATCTGCATTCGCCGCGTCAATCGCCCCTGGGTGGCTGCCGGAATTGGAATTCAATTGCAGGATAGGCTTCCGAACATTGCCATTCCGCTTCGTCCCCAAGATCGGGATGTCGTTCTAGAACTGCAGCCGATAATGGACGATTGCTATCGCGACGGGCGTTACTATACGATGGACTACCATCGCCCGTTGAATCCGCCGTTTACGGCGGACGAAGCGAAATGGGCCGAATCGCTCATTCCACGAAAATAACGCACAGCTCGGCAAATACTGCCATCTGGTTGCGAGGTTCTGCCTCGCAACCCATTGATGGAGCCGGAACCCACCCCTTTAAACATGTTTACCTCGACTTTGCCCAACCAATTCATTACTCGGGAGGGTGAGGCTCCTGCCGAACCAATGCGACGCCAGCTCGGCAGGAGCCTCGCTCTCCCGTTGTCATCTATTCGCAAGGATGTCTCAGTGAAGGGTCCCTCAGTCAGTTCTCGGTGGGGACCATCGAGCCACACTTGGTTCCTCATTGCCCTTGTCTGCTTTCTGCCCCTGCATGTCTCCGCTGTTGTGCTGGACCGGTGGTTCGTACTGCCGCCAAAACCTATCGGTGATGGGCCAGACTACGAAGCCATCGGCTACGGACTAAGTAAAGGGAATGGCTGGTCAACTTCTTTTTCGAGTGCCGAATGGCGCAGCGTTTACGAAAACGCCGAAGACTCGGACGCGGGACTAGACTACTCCGTTCAACTGGATCGTCGCGGGCCCATTGTCGCAGACACCAATCGGCCGCCGCTCTTGCCATTGTGCATTGCGACACTCTACCAAATCGTTCCGCGTGGCCCAATTGCTTTTGGAATCATTCGCGTTGCGTTGGCTTGCTGTCTCTCCATTGGCTGCGCGATTGCGGTCGCATGGGGCGTTTCGCTTGCCAAGGCCATGTGCCAGGAGCATGGCTCACGTCTTGCGACTTACATAGGCCTCACTTTGATTGCGATCGTCTATTCGGAACGCAATTTTCGAAACTACACAACCGATTTTTTGACGGAGCCACTTGCCTTCCTGCTGACGCAAGCTTTTCTTTTGGCCGCTTGGCATGGATCGCGAAAAGGCAATTGGCAATGGGCCGCACTGGCTGGCTTCCTGTTTGCCGGTATGACATTCTGCCGCGGAGTGTTCCTGCTTTGGGTACCTCTGGCAACGATTTGGTTATGGTACGCCTATCGCGACACGTTCGTTAAGAATAGTCTGCTTCGTCTCTCGCCGAGTCGTTGGGTAGCAGTATGCATGCTGGTGTTTGGATTGGTGAGTTCGATTTGGTGGGTGCGGAACTGCTACGTTCTCGACTCATTTCGTCCGCTTGGTACCAAGGGATCGATCACACTCATGGGTGGCTATTGCGACGAGTCTTTTCAATCTGGAGGCGAATGGCAATTCGCCCCTGAACGAAAGATGCGACGAGAAATGGAATCCAAGATCGATTTAGATGCAGCCACGCCTGCTGATCTCCGGGATCTTGAGTTGGAAATGGGCAAGCAAGCCGGTGCGGAAGTCCAACGCTGGGTTGTTGGAAACATCCGACTGCTTCCACAATTGCTCGTCATGCGAGTTGTAACCGAGTGGAATCCATACCGAGGAAAGGCCTTGTTGTTAAAGTTGTTCGCCGTAATTGGAGCGTTTTGGCTAATTCGCTACAACCGAAGCGCCTTGATCTGGCTCGCAGGACCACTCGTGATCAACACGCTTCTGGTCGCCTTGACCTACAGCGTGGGTGGGCGCTTTTTGGTGCCGACGTACGGCCCTTTGTTCATACTGGCCGCATTCGGGTTTAGCGGCATCCTTTTTCAGCTAGTACAACCTTTCGGGCCTTTTCGAGTGGTCGAGTCTGATCTATCCTCTTGGCATGAACCAATTCCCAACGTTCCTCCATGAAATTGCTCCAAAATTGTCAGCTCGCGAACTGAGCAGTCGCGAAGTTACCCAGTTTTTTCTCGACCGAATCGAAAAACTGCAGCCGTCCCTTCACGCCTTTATCTCTTGGGATGGCGATCTGGCCCTGGAAGCGGCAGACAGTATCGATCGACGTAGGGCCTCAGGCGAAGTGCTATCGCCACTTGCCGGAATGCCAGTTGCAATCAAGGATATCCTCTGCACAACCGATTCGGTGACGACTTGCGGATCGCGAATGCTTGAGCATTATCGATCGCCATATGATGCACACGTAGTAACGAAGCTCAGAGAAGCTGGACTCGTTATTTTAGGCAAAACCAATCTCGACGAATTCGCGATGGGCGGTTCGACCGAGACCGGGTTCTGCGGGCCTGCCTACAACCCATGGGACTGTGAGCGAACGTGTGGTGGCAGCAGCGGTGGTTCAGCGTCCAGTGTCGCAGCGGCCATGGCACCTATTTCCATCGGCACGGACACCGGCGGATCGATTCGGCAGCCGGCAGCCTTCTGCGGCGTATGCGGTATGAAGCCAACTTACGGACGTGTTAGCCGCTATGGCCTCATCGCTTACGCCAGTAGTCTGGATCAAGCAGGACCGTTTGGGCACACGATTTCCGATTTGGCATTGGTGTTGCAAGCGATCGCTGGCCACGACCCTCGCGATTCAACCAGTCTTAACATCCCGGTAGACGACTACGCTGGCGAGCTCGCCAAACCGTTTGCCCGTGCCAAGATCGGAGTCATTCGTGAACACCTCGATGACACGGGACTCGATCCGCAGATACACGCTGCCATCCTGAAAGCCATCGACGAATACAAGCGGCTTGGGTGTGAGATCATCGATATAACCATGCCACATACCAAATACTCGATTGCGACTTACTACATTATTGCATCGAGTGAGGCGAGCAGCAATCTTTCGCGATACGACGGTGCCCACTATGGCTTTCGGGCCGTGGTTGAAAAGGGCAAGCTGACGGTCATGGCTGGCGGCAAAGCTCAGTCTCCTCTGATCGAGATGGTTAGCCAAACGCGATCGCAAGGATTCGGGGCGGAGGTGCGTCGCCGAATCATGTTAGGGACATACACATTGAGTGCTGGCTACTACGATGCGTACTATAAAAAAGCACTTAAAGTTCGGCGGTTGATTCGTCAGGATTACGATGCGGCTTTTGAAAAGGTCGACGTACTCTTGGGGCCGACGACTCCGACACCACCTTTTCGAATTGGAGAAATGGTCGATGACCCGGTTCAGATGTATCTCGAGGATTTGTTTACCGTCGGTGCAAATCTTGCGGGAATCCCAGCACTATCGATGCCAATAGGAAGGACGTCTAGCGGGTTGCCGATCGGTATGCAGCTCCAGGCGCCTCCCCTGGCGGAATCGAAACTGCTGCAAATCGCCCATGCCTATCAGCGAGCCATCGACTACCAACCGAAACTGGCAATCGCCCACTAGTCTTCAAGTCTTAATTTTGGCGTTGGCAAATGTGGCGTTGGCAAATGTGGCGTAAGCAAATGTGGCGTAAGCTTCCAGCTTGCGGATTTAGCAATTACGTTCTGATTGGCAGGCAGGATGCCTAGCCCTATCTTTTCAGAATTGGCAAGACACTAGTTCGACACTGGACATTTTCTTGGTGTTGGAGACTCGAAATAACGTACAATGTGGTTTGAAAATCCCCGCCTTGTTGCGATTCGAACCAAGACCAACCATGTTCAAATCCATTTTTCTTGCGATGTTTGTCGCCGCAATGGTCTTCCCGAAAACCATTCGGGCCGATGAATCGATACTTTTGACAGACCGTTTACGAGCGGCTATTTCGAAAGCGTTGCCAACCCTTGAGGCGGGCTCCATCGGTTCCGCCAACAAGCGACAGTGCTTTACCTGTCACAGCCAAGCCGTCCCGGTATTCGCGTTTGTCGAGGCGAAACGGCAAGGCTTCTCCGTTGACGATGAGAACTTGAAACGGCAACTGCAGCATACCTACGATCACTTGAAACGCGGATTGGCAAATTACCGTCAAGGAAAAGGGCAAGGGGGGGACGTTTTAACGGCAGGTTACGCGTTGTGGACGCTTGACGAAGGCAACTGGCCAGTCGATGAAGTAACGGAAGCCGTCAGTCACTACTTGCTTGAAACTCAAATGGAGCTGCGACATTGGCGACATCGTGGCAGCCGTCCACCAACGTCGGGTAGCGATTTCACGGCAACGTATGTCGCACTTCGGGCTCTCCATCACTTTGGAACGGAGGATCAGCAGGAACAAATTGCGGAAAGGCGAAAGTTGGTTGCAGAATGGCTCGCCTCCACAGTTCCTGTTGAAACAGAGGACCTCGTCTTTCGGTTGAGCAGTTTGAAGTACGTCGATTGCGATCCGAACGTGATCGAGAGTGCGTCGGCAGCTTTGCTGAAAGCACAACGCGACGATGGTGGGTGGGGACAGAAAGGGGGCATGCCCAGCGACACTTATGCGACCAGTACGGCACTTTTGGCACTCATCCGCGATGGAAATATCCAATCCTCCAATGAGTCTATCCGCAAGGGAATAGACCTCTTGCTGTCGACGCAACGCGATGACGGGACTTGGCAAGTGACGACGCGGGCCAAACCAGTACAAGAGTATTTCGAATCCGACTTCCCCCACGGTAAAGACCAATTCATTTCCATCGCCGCCACTGCTTGGTCGACACTGGCACTGCTGCAGGTCCTGCCGCCGACCGATGACTCTAAGGCCGCGATTGAAGAACCTGCGTCTGCCGACCCGACGGATGATATGGTCTCAAACTTGGCGGATGTCGATCGGTTGGTCCATGTTTCAATCGGTTCGATTCGCTAGGCAGTTGGGGGTCCCATCGCCAGCCGGACATCGCGAGTTGATCCTCGCAATGTTGAATCAGAAATTGGATTTCGCGCCGGGCAATCGACAAACTGTTGCACAAGGCAGCAAACGCGGTTGAGCGTCTGGAAACGGGCGGCAACTAATGCAATCTATTCCTGAATTCTCACACATTCGGCTACGGCTATAATCGGGCCTCACGCCTTTCAACAGCCGTTCGATGGTTTTGAAAATGGAGTCCAACAAGGATCGCAAGCTTCCGGAGCGTCTCGATTCACTTGGAACGAAGTTTTGTTTCGAAGCTCTCTTCGACTGGTACGATTTGCGCAACCAGCCACGCGGAGCCGGATTCTTAGTCCAAGCGATCAAGAATCCCTGTTCGATCAGTATGCCGCAAGGATTTCAAAACTCTTGGGAGGCTAGCGCCCAAACGGCTAATTTTGAATCGGAACGCACGCTAATGTTGGTTGGCGAGCGGTTCATCCGTCAGGTCGATCGTCTTTCCTTCGTTCTCCAGCGTGATAGAAATCTCATCGTAGCGCCACACTCCGTTGGTTTTCGTCCCTTGCACGTGCACTTGGCCTGCCCCCTTTGGACCTGAAACCGGAAACGAAATATCCGCTTCACCGTCATTGTTTTTGAGATTGATGTTACCTTGCACAACAAAACTTGGGTTAACGGGCTCGCCCAAAGCCTCTTTCACTTCTTCGTTTGCCTTTACGCGTTCCAAACCAATTCGATACGGATCGGAGGACTTCAGAGCACTCATGACGCCGACACTCAGCATCGCAAAACCTCCACAACAAACCAACAGAACGGACAGGCATCCCACGGGAATGACAATCCAAGGCCAAATGCGTCTTTTCTTGACGGGCGGAAAGGCAGATGGTTGTGGCTGGTCAAACGTAGGAGGGGTGAAGGACATCGGTGCAACTTTCAGACTTGTTCGAGATCGGTACGAGAATGGATACTTAGTATACCGAAGCCAGCGTCGACGTACCAACGCATGGCAATAAAGGATTCCAACTCGCTTGGAACAACCGAAAGCGATGGTTTTGAAGTTGTGAGATTCGATTTAGCTGCACGCTGGTCGACGCTCTTCGTACTGTTCAGGGACGTGCCACACGATACAGAGACGTGCCACACGATGCTGGTCGATCTCAAAGCTCAATAGACATCCTCAGGGGTCGCTTCGACCCCCAAATTCAATACTGTTTTGGAATGCGTGGCCTTGCCTCGTTGCGGTTGCGTACCCATTACGCGATCACCTGCAAGCATAGTCAGACCAAACCAATAGTTCTCGTTTTGAAAGTGATGCAATCGATGGTTGCGCCACAAGCGTCGATAGTACCAAGAGTGAGGTGTGTACGACGTATGGATAAGGTAATGAATCCATTCGTAATTCAAAATGAGCAAAAACGTAACCAAGATCCCCGTTAAGACCGCGTGCGGCGGGACGAATCCAAAGGAATAACCCAGCGACCAAATCATTGGCACGCCACCCATGAAGAGAACCACAAAATAGGTTGTCGTTAGACCATATTTTGGATCCCAAGGGTTTCGATGATGAGCGCGATGCGTTTTGGTGATGACAAGCTCCACTTTGCGTTTGCCAAAATAAAAGGCTGGCAAATGCTCTAGCCAAGCGTGAATAAGCCATTCCTGAAATGGCCAAAAGATAAGGACTCCAAGGACAACCCAAAGATCAGCCCATGAGTATTGAAAAACCAGCCCACGAGCTACCAGAGCAACTAGGCAAGCAGCAGCCAAAACTCGCGGTCCTCCGTGAGAGAACATACCCCGGGCGGCACTCCCCAAACTGACTTGTGGTCCGAATCCAGGCTTCTTGTCCTTGGCTGGCAACGCTTCCTCTTCGGTCCACGTGTATTCTCGGACCCCAAAAAAAAGTGCCAACAATACAGCAAAATAACCAAGGTATTCCAGTGCTAGTACCGCCATGAGCGATCTACTTTTATCAAGAAAAGGTTTGTGGAGCGAATCCCGCCCCCCCGGTGGGTAGAAATCACGCCCGCCGAAGGGAGTTTTAGGCTTCTATAGCAATTTGTGCAACGCTTTTGGACGAGATTAGCGGAATTGGACGAATTCGAGTTGGATTTGTAATAGATGGCTAATCGCGGACTGTTATGCAAGCATTAATTGCTGAGTAAGACATGCGTGGGTTGGGAGGGCGATGCTCTTGCCGAGCTGGCACCGCATTGGCTCGGCAGGAGCCTCACCCGCCTCACCCACCCGGACAATGAACTGTTCGTGACAGAAGTCGCAGATTGCGCCATGAATATTTGAGGAAAACGACTATCATGTATTGCCTCATGCACGTAGCCATCGATCGCGATCAGCAAATCGGACTTCCATTGTCCGCGACCCAAAAATGACCAATGAAACCGCCGCACCAGTCGAAAAGACTGAAAAACTATTCATCCTCGAACAGACTGAGCATTCACTCATTCGATGGTTTGTCGATCGCGGTCTGCCGAAATATCGCGCCAAGCAAGTACTAAGCGCGATCTACCAGCGACGTGTCGACAGTTTTTTGGACATGACCGAATTGCCGAAGGATCTTCGGGCCAAACTGGAGGACCATTTTTGCATTTTCAAGTCAAAGACTGCAGAGTCGCAGCAGTCCGAGGATGGCACCGAAAAGCTGTTGCTGGAGCTGCCCGATGGTGGGCGCATAGAATGCGTTCTGCTCCGCGATGGGCCGCGAAGATCGGTTTGCTTGAGCAGCCAAGTCGGGTGCGCCATGGGCTGCGTGTTTTGCGCGAGCGGACTCGATGGAGTTGACCGCAATTTGACACGCGGCGAAATCCTGGAACAAGCGTTGAAGCTGCAACGATTGCTCGAACCCGAGGAACGGCTCAGTCACATTGTGATGATGGGCATGGGAGAGCCACTGGCCAATTTGCGCAACGTACTTGAGGCGCTGGATGTCGCTCGGGATAGTGACTACGGACTTGGTATCAGCCCGCGGCGTATCACAATCAGCACCGTTGGACTGCCCCCCGCGATCGATAAACTTGCCGAGGCCCACTCTCCTTTTCAACTGGCGATTAGCCTACATGCCCCAAACGATGAGCTGCGCACTAGGCTTGTCCCTGTTAACAAAAACATCGGAATCGAAGCCATCATGGCTGCATCGGAACGGTACTTCGCTGTTACCAGTCGTCGCTTGACTTTCGAATATGTATTGCTCAAGGACCTAAACGATTCGCCTCAGTGTGCCGAACAGCTTGTCAAACTGCTGAGGCGACGCACGGCCATGCTCAACGTCATCCCCTACAACCCAGTACCTGGATTACCCTACGAGACGCCTTCTTCCGAATCGATTCTTGAATTCCGTCGCATCTTAATGGAGGGTGGCATCAACGTCATGTTTCGCCAACGCAAGGGGAATGACATTCAAGCAGCCTGCGGCCAACTGCGTCGACTTCGGGAGCGTGAGCCTCAAATCGTGACTCTTAACGGAAACGCCTGATAGTTCGCAGCCTGTCCGCTCAATAGAACATTCTAAAAACTATAATTGGCTGGGTCGTACTTTTAGCTAGAGCTATGGTAAAGATCCCCCGAGTAAAACTCGGGGGCATTCCAACGCGATTCTATTGGTTATTTGAGCCCATGAGCATGCCACCCAGACCGCCCAGCACGGAGCCTTCCTCAGTGTGTTTGCCGCGGCCTCCGGCGGCGCTGACGATACTGCCTGCCAGTCGCGAGAACGACAAGCTCTGCAGCCAAATGGGGCCTGGACCGATTACGGTCGCAATGAACAGCCCTTCGCCACCGAACAAGGTGTTTTTGACTCCGCCAATGAACTGGATATCGTATTGAACGGATGGTCCCAAGGCCATGATGCGCAATAAATAGTAAGCATTGCAAACTTCCTGAAAAATCGAGGCGAATGGAATCAAGCGAGTTCGGTAGATGGCTGCACAAGGCGTTTTTCATCAACATCCCAAGTGTAGCAGATTGCATCGCATTCAAAAAACGTCTGGCATCGAGTACGATAGGGTTCCTATTTTTTGTTTTTGGAACACAAACAACACGTGTCAGGCCAACTGTTGACTTCGAACGAATTGAGCCGAAACATCAGCAACACAACAAAAACACCTTGGTCTGATTTGGGGTTGGACGACTCAGGCTTGAGTGCGATCCATGCCTTGCTGAACGCCACGTCGGATCAGGATCTTAGGGACAGCTTAGTAGGTCAGCTAGTTCCGTTGCTAACGCGATTCCCGAACTTGCGGCGTGGGCTCGATCCGTTGCATCGCTTCGTCGAAAACACTCGGAATCCAATGAGCTTTTTGGTCTTTCTGGATCGCGATCGCGATGCGCTCCCGTCGTTGCTGCAGATTCTTTCGATCGAGTCGACGGCCGTGGAGTGGCTGGTGTCTGATCCCGATAGTTTTGATTGGTTACGGCTGAGTGCGGGGCAGTCTGTCGATCCAGAACATCTCAAAGACGTCCTCATCAGCGAAATCAAGAACCTGGATGAGGAGGAGCAGATCCTTGCGAGCATGAAGCGTTTTCGCAGGCGCGAGACGTTGCGGGTCATTTGTTCCTTTTGCCTACACGAGATGCCAGCAAGTTCCGTTGCCCAGCAATTGTCATGGATCGCGGACGCTGGGATTGCAGCCGCCTTGATCGCAGCCAGTGCAGAAAGGAAAACGGATCGGCGATCGCGATCACAAAATCCAGGACCGGTCATCGATTTGTCCACCTTTTTAAGCGCGATGGGGCTAGGATCGCTCGGTGGCCAAGAGCTCGAGCTCGATGGTCCACTTGAAATGGTAATCCTAACCGATAGTGAGCTGTTTCCAGAGGAGGCGAGAGAGTCCTTTATTGAGGATGAATTGCAACGCATGGCACTGCGGGCGATAGCCATACTGACTCATCCAGAAGGGTTGGGTTATTCCGTTGCCTTTCCTTACAATCCCGAGGGGACTAACATAGGCCAAATCCACTTGCACGACTATCGGCGATGGATTCGGGACATCGAGAACAATGGTAGGACTTGGCAACGGCTGAGGCTGCTCAAGACTAGGTATCTGGCGGGGAATCCTGCGATAGCATTGCGGTTCCTGCAAGAGTTTCCGACACTCGTCTACCGTCGCTATTTGACGCGAGCCGATATCGCGGGAATCGGGGCACTCAAACGCAAGATTGATCGCGAAGGCAAAGCCCTTGAATTGGCCCAGCCGAATCAGCCCGCGTGGTCGGTGGAGTTGTTGCAAGGATGGAAACGTGAGATTGAGTTTCTAACGCAATTCTTGCAACTTATCAACGGAGGTGAGTTGCCTGAGATTAGACTCGCTAACACGATTCAAGCCATTGATGCTTTGTCGCTGTCCAGTTGCTTGACCGAGCAAGAGCGATCGCTATTGGTGACCGCCTACAATCGGTTCTCACAGACTATTATTTCCATGCAGTTGCAAGATCCAATTGCAACAAAAACTCACACGCAATCTGAGTCAGCGGAGTCAAACGACCAACTGGATGCCGAGTTGGCCGACTCATGGAGCAAAGTCAAGCAAATTCGCAACCACTTGCGAGGGGAAGTCTTTGCAGACGAAAACCAAGCCTCGGAAGAAGTCGATCTCATCCTCGATCCGAATCCAAAGCCGGAATGGATTGATGCACTATTGGCCAAGTACGGTTTCAAGCGATCCAACGCGGCCTATCGCTTTTTGATGGAGCTTTCGCGCGAAGAAGTTTCCATGCTTTCAACGCGGCGATGTCGCCATTTTTTGTCGAGTATCGCAACGCAGCTACTCACGAAAATCAGCCAGACCCCTGATCCTGACTTGACCCTCGAAAATCTCGCCGTCAGTTGCAGGTCGTTGGGTGGCAAGGGAGTGCTGTGGGAGTTGTTTAGCGTGCATGAGCCTTCGCTCGATCTCTATGTTCGACTGTGCGGTGCAAGTCCTTATCTTATTGGGATTCTAACCAGCAATCCGGGGATGATCGACGAGTTACTGGACTCTCTGATGCTCAACAGATTGCCGACGGAACAGCAAATGGGGTTGATGCTCCACGAGTTGTGTCGAGGTGCGGAGGAGATTGAGCCGATCATCCATTCCTTTAAGAATGCTCGGCACTTGAATGTTGGCGTGCGAGATATCCTAGGCAAGGAAAGCATCACTGATACACATCGTGCATTGGCAGACATTGCCGATGTGTGTTTGCAGCAATCGGTCGACTGGCAGTATGGTCGGCTGGTGAAGCGCTTTGGAGTCCCGACGTCCAGCGACGGGCAAGTTTGTCGATTTGGAGTGGTAGCTCTTGGCAAGCTGGGAGCACGCGAACCAAACTACCATAGCGACATTACGTTGTTGTTTTTATACGATTCCGAAGGAACGACCCGACCAATAGGTTCTGGTCGCCATCATGAACCGATATCGTCCGGGTATTTTTTTCATCAGCTCGCGCAAAAAGTCGCCCAGGCAGCCAATCGCGTTTGGCGAAGTGGTCGACTTTACGAGACCAAGAACTGGATGGTCTCGCCACATCGAGATACGTCTCTCGCGTGGAGGCTCGATGAATTCCGCCATTTTTTCGTCCAGACGGACGATCTCGCGTTGCAACGACAAGAATTGTGCAACGCTCGCTGTATTTTAGGCGAACCTTCGTTTCATCGATTGATCAACGTAGCCATCGAAGAAATCGTTCGAGTGCGTTCCTGGACAGATGAGGACAATGAGCTTGCCATGTCCACTCGCACGCACCTGGAAACCACCGCCAACGTACGCAATATTAAGCGAGGTGTCGGTGGGACAATGGACGTGGAATATATCGCTCAGCTTTTAATGCTCCGCAACGTCACGTCCCATCCGGAGATATTCGTTGCAGGTACACTCGAGGCCATTGAGCGACTTCGAGTCGTTAGCCTAGTTGAGCCGAAGGATGCAGATGCATTGAAAGATGGCTACAACTTTTTAAGAGGAGTCGAATCCGGGTTGCGACTGATGAACACGCAAGCCCGGCATGACCTGCCAACCTCCGAGAGCGAATTGTCGCGATTGGCATATGTTTTGAACTTAAAAAGTGGTGAGGAACTGGTGCGCCAATGTGAGCTTTTCCGTCATTCGCACCGTCGGCTCTTTCAAAAGTACTTGAGACAGCCAGCGATCTTAAAGCTCCGATGAATCGGAGCACTCCAAATTTGGTTGCCTCGCCCGAAAAAAATCCAGTTTTTGTCTAATAAAGCCTGTCGGCGAACGTCTACCTTGTTAGCACAAATCACTTTTCCTCTTCTCGCACTTTAATTTCCATGACGATTTCTGCAATTCCAACATGACAAGGCAGGCACCGCCCGAGGGAATCGCTAGCGATTCTCATCCGACTGGCGACGAACATCGAATGTGGCTGCACGCCACCTTCGAGCGGCTAGAGCGTCCGCTGATTGCCTATGCCATACGTTTGTTGGGCGGAGATGTCGAGGTTGCTCGGGACTGTGTCCAGGAGAGTTTTTTGAGATTGTGCCGTGAAAGTCGGTCGCATGTCGAGGGACATGTCGATGCCTGGCTCTTCAAGACTTGTCGCAATCGAGCGATGGACCACCATCGCCAGGAGGCTCGAATGATTATCGATTCGGATTCATCGGCGTTGGCAATGGCCCAGGCATCGACCGCCGAACCGGGCGGC